>JAEOTG010000192.1 GCA_016839985.1 Candidatus Heimdallarchaeota archaeon
ATAACGGTATTCTCTGTTATCTGAACCATAATATCAAAAATACAATAATCTAATATTAATAAAAATACTTCGTAAAATTTCTGTTTAGTTTTAATAATCCAAGATAAATATAATTTCAGTGAATTTGTTTGGTTAAGATTATTTTACTCTATGAATCTGAATGCTATAATTGTAGTGTTAAAGCAAAATTCGCTTGTTCCCTATGCGAAAAACCTCTATGTGGGAGATGTATAAGCAGAGAGAAGAAAGACCTTTTAAATAATATACTAATTCCTGCAGGTCTATGTAAAGAATGCATTAGAGATAGAGTATATGACTATAATCAAGGTAATTTTAATCCACTTTCTGAAGCTGTTACTATTTATGTTACTGAACCATCACATAAGAAAAGAATCAAAATCTCGAGAAAAGATTAAGAATAATAGAATAATATCTCTTTTAGAATTTAATTATGACAGAAAAAGCCGAGAATAAAGCAATTCAGAAGAAAATCATCAGAGAATCTATTATGTGGAAATTTAGATTATATGGTTTCTTTAAAAATCTAAGATTCTTTGAACCTTATCTAATTATCATGCTCTATGCTTATCTTGCAGGCTTCAATTCTGAGTTCATTCTTTTTAAAATCGGTCTAATTTTTCTAGTTCAGGAAGTATTTACTTATGTTTTTGAAGTTCCTTCTGGGATTATAGCAGACAGATTTGGTAAGAAGAATGAATTGCTTTTCTGCTTTGTATTCTATATCATCTCTTTTGTTCTCTTTTTTGTAGGATTGGGACAACCTTTGAAATATTTCTTTGTTGTGTTTCTTGCTGCTGGTTTCTATGGATTAGGTGAAGCTTTCCGTTCTGGGACACATAAAGCTATGATCCTATCTTGGATGGATAGGAATGATTATCAGAACCATAAAACGTTCGTATATGGCAGAACTCGCTCTTGGTCTTTAATTGGATCAACAATAAATGGTGTAGCATCAATATTTTTAGTCATATTTGTACCTGCTACTCAATGGATTTTTCTAATAACTATCATACCTTATTTATTGGATTTTACACTCATAGCTACATATCCTTCTTACATGAATGAAAAAATATCTGATAGCAAAGGTTTCTGGAGGGAAATAGGTGGAGGATTTAAGGATATGTTTTTGGCATTCAAAAATACGAGATTACTCAGGGGTATTTTCTCTTCATCTAGCTATGACGCAGTTTACAAAAGCTTGAAAGATTATATTCAACCAATCATTAAAATCTACATAATTTTGGTTATAGCAAACCTTGGATTAAATCTAGAGAATTGGAATCTAAGTGAGGATAATTTTATTGCTATAATTTTAGGCATAATGTACTCCATTTTTTATCTGATTTCCTCCTTCTCTTCTCGATACGCATACAAAGTTAAAAATTGGAGTAAAAATGCAAAAACTGCAATGGACCTATTTTTCTATCTTTTCGCTGGAATTCTTGTTTTGAATTCTATATTTATTTGGTTGGAATTACCTATTGTTGTAGTTTTTCTTTACCTATTCATTTATGTATTTGAGAATATCAGAAGACCTCTGTGTGTGGATTATCTTGGAGATATCATGAAAAAAGAGCAAAGAACAACAATGTTAAGTGTAGAGGCTCAATTTAAATCAATATTGGTTTTTATCTTTGCTCCCCTTTTTGGATTGATAGCAGATTTTTCTATACCAGGTTTGTTTATTGGAATCGCAGTTATAATGGTATTAGTCAACTTCTTCTTGCTTTCAGGAGATAAACAAGAAAAGAAAACGAAAAGAAAAGAAAATGGAGAAGTTTAACTTTCAATTTCTTTTGTATCTACTCCTGCTTGTTTCAAGTGTTGTACATCATGTCCCCATAAAGAATAATAGTCTAAGAGTCTTTTATCATCTTGAAAATAATTTTCTATTATTTCTATGTAAACACCAATTAGCTTTTCCCTTGTATCATGGAATTTTTTTACAGCTTCTGATGAAGAAAGTTTTTTGTTCCTATCCAAAAAACTCTGATTAACTTCATCCAAATCTAGGTCCTCTGGAAAATATTCAGTCCAGATAAATGGTTTCCCAGCAATAAGATGTTTTGAAACTTTAATCATTTCCTCATCCCATCCTTCCAAATGGAGAGCTAATTCTCTTTTTCCCCACCCATTAGGAAGTTTTGTATCTTCTGGAAGATTCATGAAAGTTTTAGTTGTAAGCTTAAGCTTATTTTTCCAAATAATAGCTTGCTCTTTTAGATTTTCCATAACAATGATTGATACTAGACATTTAAGAATTTTTTTCATTTTTTCAAAAAAATATAAGTTTCGAAAAAAAATTATCCGTTAGTTGTAAACTTCTTTCCTAATTCTACAGCCCAATTCTTTACATCTTCTAAATTTCTGTTATCAGAACGGAAGCTAGGCAACTTTTTTGATGCTCTCAAGAACCAGATATGAGGTAATTTGGATTTTGGAACGCGTCCTCCAAAAGCTTTCATCGATATTGGTTTAATGTGAGGATATTTATCAACTACTTCCTTTAAGAATGTCTTATATGCTTGTTTGTATAATTTTTTTTCTCCAGCGAATCCTGCACAAATAAATATAGCTATCTTTTTCCCTTGGAAATCTTCTTTTAGGAAGGTTTCTGCATTATTTCCCCACTTTCCATGGAAAATACAACTACCAATAATAATATTTTCATATTTTGAAGGATCTGGATGTTCTTTCTTCTCCTCAAATCTGTGTAAATCAACTTCAAGATTATAATCATTTTCAAGAACTTCAGATATCAAAGAAGCTGCTTCTTTTGTTGAACCATATAAAGTCTGATAAGAAACAAGTGTTTTCCCCATTTAATTCACATCTATTTGCAACTAGGGTGAAATTGCTTTTAATATTTAGCATTTTACAATTTTTTTATAACTAAAAAGACAAATGAGTTTTTTTTGATACACCTAACATTTAATAAGTAGTATTATTCAACACTTAATCATTGGGATTATTATAAATAGAAAAAATTGGTGATCTTATTTGAATGAAACATTAATTGTATTTGGAACCAGATATGGTGCAACAACTGAAGCTTGTGCTGAAATACAAAAAATTCTTGAAAGGGAATTCAAGCTTCATGTTGAAATTTGGGATCTTAAAGATTATCGTGCATGCCCCGATTTAAGCGATTTTGACAACATTATCATAGGTAGCGGTATTGAGTATGGTAAATGGGTTGAAAATACAGAAAAGTACCTCAAAGAAAATAAATTTACAGACAAAAAAGTTGCTATTTTTATTTCTTCAAGTTATGCTGGAGAAGAAGACCTCTATGATTATGCAAAGAAAAATTTCTTAGACAAAGTACTAGAAAAATATCCACATGTCCAACCTGTTGCTCAAGCTGCATTTGGTGGAAGAATTCCAAAGAAAGAATTACCAAATATTGCCGATGAAAGACTTTTAGGCAGATTACCTGAATTTCAAATAGATAATAGAGATTGGGATAAAGTACGAGATTGGGCTCGAGAATTAGGCAATATCTTTACTCAATAGTAAATTTAAATAAAATTTTTTTTATTATTCCTCTTCCTTTTTTCGAAGAATTTCAGCTGAAACAAATTTTTCTCCATCAAAAGCAAGTCTTACACCTTCACAGGTATCAAGAGGTTTACCCCAGAAATTATAATCAATGTTTGGAAGACACCCTATTACACATATCTCTATAAATCCTCCATGACTCACAATAAGTATTGATCCCTTCTCTGGTAATTCCAAAACTAGAGTTTTAATGAATTCAGCCATTTTTTTTGAGTATTCAGTTGTTTTGC
Organism: Candidatus Heimdallarchaeota archaeon; assembly: GCA_016839985.1. Taxonomy (GTDB): domain Archaea; phylum Asgardarchaeota; class Heimdallarchaeia; order Heimdallarchaeales; family Heimdallarchaeaceae; genus UBA460. Next base: position 3,813 of record JAEOTG010000192.1, read on the forward strand.
CTTCTTTTTGAATCACTTCAGCATACTGAGGAAAACTTATTCCCCATTCTATTTCTTCTTCTAAATCTTTAGGAGTCTGACTGATTTCATCATATGTTTCGTCTATCGCATAACCCATAGCAACAGCTGTTTCAATAGCTCTAGGAGCAGTACTAGATACAACTCGATCGAAATCACCCATTTCCTTACCCATTTCCCTTGCTAAATGCACTCCTTCTTGAGTTAAATGAGGGGAGGGTTTTTCCCTAATTGAATGCCTTCTAAATTCAACAATTTTCATTATTTTCACCCTTTAATTAGAAAATATACAATAAAATCTTTTTGGATTGCTTTATATATCCCAACAAATCTTTTTGATCAGCTATTTTTTGAGGATTTTTTCTCTTTTTGTCTATTAGAATGTTAAGAAATGCTCAGAACGTCATTTTTTGCGTAACATCTTTATATTTGAAAGATAATCTAACTATTGAGAAAGTAAAAATGTCGGCTAAAGAAGAAAAAGCAACTGATTTGACAGATACAATCCTGCACTGCTCTACTTTAGTATGTGACACATTAGTAAGAATGGCAGATATGGTTACATTGACTCTACTTTATCATCCTGGGATGGAGGAAAGAACTGAAAAAATGAAACAATTGTATGAGAATGTTATAAATTTCATTGATGATATCACTTCTTCAATATATCAACCACAAGACAGCTTAGAGCTTTTCATTAACCAGTATGATCCTATTTTCTTTCATTTAAAAAATGTTTCAAAACTTATGATTGATTTAATAGCACTTCTTTCACAGGAACACATGGAAATGCAATTGCAGACTATGGAATATTTCTACAATATGAATAAATTCATCCTGAATTGTATAAATATCCTTAACAGCTTAGTTCATGCTAGTTTGCAGGATATCCAGTTCTATGATAAAACCGAAATAACCAGCGTGGACTTAGGTGCAAACGAACTTTACAGATTATTACTTCATGATTTACCTGCAAGTGCTAAAGAATGGAAAAGTGCTTTTACTTTATATTTAGTGGGAGAGAAAATGAGTGCAATTGTTTTTCATTGCTGTGAAGCAGGAAAGAAAATTTATGCAGCTCGTTTCGCTTCAATTGGATTAAAAGATCCTGACCAATCTGAAGAATAAAACTACAAAATAGGACACTTTTAATATATTTTTGAAAACATTTTCTTGAATTGTATGGAAGTTACTCGATATCAAATTGAACCTCAAATAGAGATTATTGATGCTCAACCAATTCTTTATTTGAACGATCTAAAAGCTCTTATCTTGGCGGATCTTCATTTAGGAATAGAGGCGATAATGTCTGAAGATGGTTCTTTTTCTCCATACAATCAAACAAAGGAACTAACAAAAATAGTCATAGATTATCTTCGAATAATTAAACCGAAATTATTAATTCTAAATGGAGACATTAAGCATAGTTTTCATGAACCTACAAAAATGGAAAATAGGGATGTAAAGGGATTTTTAGAAGCAATTTCACTTTATGTTAAAGAGATTCATATCATAAAAGGTAATCATGATCTTTTTTTGAGTTGGGCTACTAAAGACATTGAAAATGTGAATTTTTATAAAGAAAGTTTCTCAAGAGGTCAATATTATTTCTCACATGGAGATAAACAGCTGCCAGAGAGTTTACCAGAAGAGGTAAAATATGTGATAATAGCTCATGAACATCCGGTTTTTTCGTCAAAAATTAACAACTTGCAAAAAATAAAGGCACCAACTTTTCTTTTGGGACCTTTGAATAATACAAAAGCAAAATTAATCGTTTTGCCTGCTTTTTCAAGTTATTCAGTAGGTACACCTATTTACCCTTATTACAAGGATAATTTACTTTCACCCATACTGAAAGAAAATGCAATTCTTCCAGAATTCGAGCTTTTCGTGCTTGATGAAAAGAAAGAAGTTCTTCATTTTCCCTCATTTAAACTTTGGTATAAATGAAAGTTTCATCCTTTCACAGAATAATTTTATAAATCCGAACCGTATTACATACACATTAAGGGTAAATTAGTGTAAGATGATAAAAATGCCAAAAAAAGAGAGTTTTCGACCAACCATTTGTATTTTTCCTTGTCCTGTTTGCGTAATTGACAGTGATATAGATTTGTTTGAAGAAGTATCTCGTTCAACTTTTTATTGTAGAGCTTGTGGCAGAGTTTACATCTGTAAATTACCGTTAGGTTCAATCAATGTTGGAGACGAAATTCGATATATTTGCCCAATTGATCATACAGAACTAGAAGAATCACCTTTTAGATCTAAAGAAATAGAACTCCTAATAGAAAAAGCTAAAGAAGGGAAGAAGAAATAATTTTTTGAGATAAATGGACTCTAAGAAAGACAAATATCCTAAAGTCATTCCTATTGATGTCAATGGTAATATTTCTATCGCAAAATTAGTAGAAGAATTTAAGTCATCTGGAGTTTTTGGTCCAGGAAGAATAGCAAAAGCTGTTGATATTTATTCCAAAATGATCGAAGAAGAATCAACCATATTTCTAGGATTAGCAGGAGCTTTAGTTCCTGGAGGGATGAGAAATATAATCACAGATATGATAAACAAAAACATGGTTCATGTAATAGTAACTACAGGAGCAAACGTTACTCATGATATAATTGAGGCAGTAGGAGGGAAACATGTTCGTCAAGTAAAATACTCTTCTGATCAAGAATTAAGAGAAAAAGCGATTGATAGAATTTATGATGCATTTGTTGCAGATGAATCGTTCATGAAATTGGAAGATCATATCCAACCAATTTATAGTAAAATTTTTGAGGATAATAAAGAAGAAAATAACGTTTTAGCAATTTCTACTATAGATTTAATGAGAGAAATAGGAAGTCAACTTGAGGATTCTAGTTCTTTTGTAAAAGCAGCTTTTGATAAGAAAGTTCCAATTTTTGTACCAGCATTTGGGGATAGTATTTTAGGATTACAGCTCTGGCTGTTTTCTCAATTTAACAGAGTTTTAATAGACGATATGGGGGATTTGGGAGAAATACAGAAAATAGCAAATGATTCATCAAAAGCAGGAGCTTTCTTCCTAGGTGGAGGTGTTCCAAAAAATTATATTTTTCAATCACTTCTTATGTCATCAAAAACATTCTCTTCTGCTATACAAATCACTATGGATCGAGTTGAAACAGGAGGTCTTAGTGGAGCATCTCTTTCAGAAGCTATTTCTTGGGGAAAAGTTGATTCAGAAAGCAAGATGGTTACAGTAGTTTCAGATATTACTATAGCACTTCCTCTAATCTATGCAGGTACTTTGGCTAAACGTAGTTAATCGACTAGTACTAGGGTAAAGTTATTATTTGAACTCGTCTTTTTTATCTATAGATGAATGAGAAATGCACTACAACATTCATTTCTACTGAATGTTTAGCCAAGTACATTGACAACACCAATTACAAAATAATTGACCTACGAGAGATTGAGAAATATCAGAAAAGTCATATCAAAGGTGCAGTTCACATTGACAGTAGTGTTTTCTTCTTTCACAATGAGGAGGGTATTAATGAGCTTCCTGATAAGAAATTTCTTGAGAAAAAACTTAGGGAAATAGGGATAAACAGTGATGACAATCTAATTCTAGTTGATGATGTATTTAATCTAAACTGTTCTCTTGCTGCTTGGACTCTAAATTATTATGGTTTCACAAACATCAAACTTCTAGATGGTGCTCTTGCAAGATGGGAGAAGGAAGAGCGTCCATTAACAGAAGAAGTTATAGAATATTCTCTTGGAAAAATAGAGTTAACAAAAGAGAATGAAGAGATTCTTATTGCAAAGGATGAAATTTTGGTGAATATCAATTCAAAAGAAGTTCTGTTTGTTGATAATAGAACCGAATACGCCATATCTCATGACCAACAAGGAGGTAATATTCCTGGAGCAGTTCACTATTGGTATTTAGATATATTCAAAGAATGCCCTGATTACTTTGTTCTTAAAAATTTAGAAGAAATTGAGAAAGAATTAACAGAAAAAGGGATTTCAAAGGATAAGACAATTGTAGTTTATTGTGAATCAGCTCCACAATCAGCTCTTGTTTATTTAGTGTTAAAAGAATTAAACTACCCTAAAGTTCGACTGTATCTTGCAGGTTTTAATGAATGGAGAATTATATGTTCATTCTTTGAGTGAATCTGTCAAAGTATATTTTTAAAATATTTACTTAGAAAATCGAAATCCATCTCATACATCTCTGAGATTGTTTTATTTAAATCTAACAATTTCATTTCAATAACATTATTTATGTTATTTTGTTTTTCAGAAAGCAAATTTACTATTTCTTTAACATAAGGTGTCAAAGCTTTTCTTTTTCCTTTCTTAGGAACTGGAATCTTCTTCAAAGGATCACTAAAGAATTCCATCAGTTTCCCCTTCATTTTACCTGCTTCTCTGAACCAGAAGATCATTATTTGAGAATTTAATATCCCTAAAAGGGGGTAGATATCTTTTTTATCATTTGGAATAATCCCATATACATCAGTAGCTCCAAAATAACCCTTTTCGTCTAAACCAAATCTAGGAAGAGTTCCCCTATATGGTGTCATTATCTTTGTTTTAGCAGTCTCAAATTGCTTAAGATTCCTATATACACTATAATCAAACCATCTAATTTTACCTGAATTTATCAACTTGATTCTATCTGGCCCTGTTTCAAGTTCTTTCTTTTTACTTAAGAGATATTTTTGTGTTTTAGGATAATCTTCCAGATTTTCAATTCTTGAAGGCAGAATTGCATATTTTTCTGTTTGAGTTTGAATTACCCAACTTTTGATATCTTTATTTGTTACAAAAGGGACAACTACTTCTTCTTCTATCTGGTTTTTATCGATATCCTGCTGAGAAAGAACAAAGGTTGATTTCAATCCTGGAGAAACTCCCTGAATTATTGAAGCTATATCTCCTAATTGAACCAAGTTCTCATTCTTGTTTATTTTTTTGATTTTTTGTAAATGTGGTGATAATAACCATTTTTCTTTTCCTAATTGTTCTTGATGAATATGGAAAGAGTATTTCTTCAGAGACTTTTCTTGGATTGTTTTAGTGAAGAAATTCCTTGGAACATTTTTTATAACTAAAATTCTTTCTTTATTTTCTACCTTTTTACTTGTTAGAATACATGTTGATACATTCAACCATTTTCCTTCATCTCTGAAAATATTCAGTTCTCCCAAATCAAGAATTTCTAGAATTTGATATTGTAATAAGAATTCTCTTAATAGATCTGAATACTTGTTATGTAGCCAATAATTAGGTATTATGAAAGATAAATACCCACATTCCTTAATCAAATTTAAAGATCTTATTATAAAAAAATAATATATATCTGAAGATGCTCTGAAATAAATATTCCAAGCCTTAGAAGATTTAAGATAATTAAAAAGCAATTGAGCTTTTTCATTCTTTAGTCCCATTTTTTTTAGGTTATAATATGGTGGATTCCCAAAAACTACATCAAATTTTTTTCTCCCTTGGAAATTTCTCTCCCATGAGAATGGAAGAAGTTTTTTAGCATCATTCTTTCCTAAAATTTGTTGTACATCATGATCTACTATACTGTTACCAATTCTTAGATTTGACAGATTTTCTATTGTTAAGAATGGATATTCATGAATTATTCTGTTTATGCATATATCAAGCGAATTTTGGTTTATATCTACTCCATAAGCATTAGAACTAACAAAAGATATGAAAAATGATTCCTTTTCTTGGGGATCAATCTCTTCAAAAGATCTTAACTCTTTCCAAAACCATTTAAATAAACCAAGAAGGAAGTTTCCTGTCCCAACAGAAGGATCACAAAAAGAAAGTTTTAGAATAGATTCCTTAAAATTCTCGAATGAATCTTTTAGAATTCTCCCATCCTTTACTAGCTGTTTTGTAACTTTGGTTACAATATAATCTACTACAGATGTTGGTGTATAAAATTCTCCAGTCGCTTTTTTCAAGAAATTTTTCCTATTCATTTAACAATACTTCAATTCCGAGAGAATATAAAACAATTTTGTAGAAGTAAAATGGGCTCCCACCCCTTATCCGGGGTTATGAAGCTATTTACCACGTGTGGAAAGCCTTGTCTAGCTAGAAATCATAGTAAGTGATTTTAAAAGGTATGAAGAAAATTGCATAAAAATTGCAGTTTTGTCATTTAATTTCTGTTAGGTTTTTATATTTCTGTAAAAATAAGCAAAATTTATCTAATTGCTAAATGTTTTCTACTTGTGTTTATTACTAAGATATTTCATCGTATTCGTGAGAAATTAACACAAAATAGCTATGATTATCTCATACAGCTAACTATTTGTTTTTCACTTTTTGTTTTATCTTTAGTAATCAGAACTGTTATTCGTACTTGGTTCTTATCAAATTTTAACGTTACACCTTATATCTCAGTAGAAGGTTGGTATTGGGAAACCTATCAAGATGCGGATACATATTACCAGCATTACATTTACTCATTCAAGTATGAATCATGGAATCCTTATAGATTAGATAGAGAATTGCCATTGTCTGGATATGTATATGGTCCGATTTTTGTTTATTGCTTAGTTTTTCTTTCATACTTCACTGACATATTTTATCCTGGAATTCCAAGACTAGATAGAGCATGGAAAGCAGTCGTTTTTGCTCCAACATTCTTTGATTCTCTTACTACTGTTCTTATTTATTTAATTGTTCTAAAATCATTAAAAGAAGGGAGAAGAAGCAAATTAAATGTTATTTACTCACTTCTAGCAGCATTATCGTATATATTCATGCCTTTAGTTTTATTTTATAATAATATTATGTTTCTAAATACGTACATGGTTACTTTTTTTTCTTTTCTTTCTTTCTATTTTCTACATAAAGGAAAACACAGATTATCTGGTGGTATACTAGCTTTAGCAATTCTTACTAAACTAGTAGCATTTTTCCTTATGCCTATCTGGTTTTTATATCTTCTAAGAAACAATATGAGAAAAGGTCTGGAATTTCTGTTATCGACTGCTATAACACTGATATTTTTTTCTTTACCCTGGTTAGTAATGAATCCTTTTAATTACATATACCAACAATTTTGGCCTGGTCAAACATTAAACACTGTTTTTTCCATAGAATATAGATGGATTATGTGGGCAACTACCCCCACGCATGCGTTTTTGTATTGGGGTTGGGAAAATTTAGCAACGTTTTACTATCAACTTAATTCTTTATATTTACCTCTGTTTCTTTTTATTCTTGTAAGTTGTATAATAGTGATGCTTAAAGCTACACACATGGATTTGAAACGAAGCTCGTTTTTTTCTTTTAATGCAATGTTTACAATTGGTTTCCACATCTTTTTATCAAGAGGTAACTACAAATATTATGATACTTTTTTCATACCTTTTGTTATAATAGCAATCACAGAGTGGGTTCAGAATTTCAAAAGAAAGGAAATTGGCATTACTCTTTTTATTATATTTATGGGATGGATAGTGTTTCTAAATATATGGATAATAATCAAAATAAAATGGTTGCACATCTTTTTTACATTCCTTATTTTTGTTACTGTTATAATTACTTACAATTTAGAAATGCATCTTGCTCTATTCCAGAAAAACAATTATACTAGTTTATGGTTATACATAAAAGAACAAGGTAGAAAAATAAAAAAAACAAAAATTAAAGAAAATAACTAAAATTCTGTTTTCTTAAGGAGTCTTTCCCATCTTTCATCAACAGCTTCTTGTATTTCAACAAGTTTCTTTTTCCACTCAGGCTTGAATAGATGTCTGAATCTTCCTTGTACTTTCAGAAAATCTTCTACAGGCAATTTTCTTTCTGGATTTTTTGCTAAACGTAAGGTAACTCCTGATAAAATCCATTCATCCTTATAAGTAGAATAAAGAGGAAAGAAGCATGTTTTGACTGCAAGTTTAGCTACTTCAATTGATTGATCGGGAGAATATCTTTGTCCCAAGTTACATGGAGAATCAACTAACATGAAAGCAGGTCCATCATGTTTCAAACCTGCTTGGACTTTAGCCATTAAATCTCTCGGATATGCAGGACTTGCAGTAAATGTAGGAATGTCATGTGAAGCTATAATCTCTGCTAGTGGTTTTTGCCATCTAATTTTTCCTGGAATAACAGAACCAGGAGGACTAGTTGTTGTTGCTGCACCTTGAGGTGTACCTCCCGATCGTTGTATGCCTGTATTCATGTAGGCACCATTATTATAACATACATAAAGAAAATCGTGTCCTCTTTCAATTGCTCCAGAGAGGCTCTGGAGACCTATATCATACGAAGATCCATCTCCTCCGAAAACAATCATATTGACTTCTCGTTCTTTCATGAAACCTTTCCTTTGCATAGCTTTCATAGCTTCAATTGCACCTGATGCTGTTGCTGGTGCATTTTCAAATGCATTATGTAACCATGGTGCATCCCAAGCAGTATACGGATAAATTGTTGTTGCTACTTCAAGACAACCTGTTGCATTTACTAGCATGAAAGGATCACCAAGTGCTTTTGCTGCTAAAGTAACTTGTCTTGCCATTATACCTGCTCCACATCCAGCACATAGTCTATGTCCAGAAGTTAACACTTCACCTAGTTTTGACCATTCTTGAAGTTCTTTTACTGATACTTTTGGTAATTGTATTGCCATTTTTTCACCTCATTCCCTGTATCCTATCCAGTCAGTCGTCATAGTCATACCAACATTGTAATAATCTTTTGTTTGTTCGTAGATTTTTTCAATTTCAGGTAGTGTTAATACTCTTCCACCTAAACCATTTATGTAACCATGTAAGGTAGGAATATTTTCTTTTCCATACAAAGTAGATGCTATGTCAGTTTGCATTATTGTCCCTGGAGAACCGAAAGTTGCAGATCGATCTAAAACACTAACTGCTTTAATTCCACTTAATGCTTCTTGAACATCTAAAGCTGGGAAGGGTCTATATAATCTGATTTTCAATGCACCAACTTTTTCTCCTTTTTCTCTCAATCTATCGACAACTGCTTTTGCATTTCCAGCTGTAGCTCCATAGGAAACAAAAGCATATTCTGCATCATCCAATTGATACTCTTCAATGATATCCATTTGTCGTCCTGACATTTCGCTGAACTCTGTCATTACATCCTTTGTGACAGTATAAGCTCTCTGCATTGCTTCTTCTTGTTGTCTTTTAATTTCCATATAGTAATCTTGTAAAACCAATGAACCGAAAGTCATAATTTCATCTGGTGAGAATTTATAATTAGTATTTCGAGTAGGAGGGAGAAAATCCTCTACTTGCTTTTTGCTTAGTGTTTCAACTCTTTCTAGCGCGTGTGTAACTATGAATCCTTCTATACCATACATTGCTGGTAACATTACATCAGGATGTTCAGCTATTTTGAAAGATATAATAGTTTCATCATATGCTTCTTGTGCTGATTCACCAAAAAGTGAAACCCAAGATGCATCCCTGCAAATAAGCTGATCTGTACATTCTCCATGGATATTTATCGGAGCACTCAAAGCCCTATTTGCTACTGCTAAAATAATTGGGCAACGCATTCCTGATGCAACATAAAGAATTTCATACATTAAAGCTAAACCAGCAGAAGCTGATGCTGTAAAAACTCTTGCTCCTGTTAGAGATGCACCAACGCAGGCTGACAATGCTGAATGTTCTGATTCTACAGGAATAAAACTTGTATCTACTTCTCCATTATTTACAAAATCACTGTATCTCTCTACTATAATTGTCTGGGGTGTGATGGGGTAAGCTGCTACTACATCAGGATTCACTAATTTTGCTGCCCATGCAACAGCTTCATCTCCAGTCATTCCTTTTACTTCTCTACTCATTTTCTCACCTCGTTACCCTCAACATTTCTATTGCATCAGCAGGACAATTTTTTGCACAAATAGCACAACCTTTGCAAAATTCTAAATCACATTCAGCTTTCAATTCATCATCCATAATTATAGCTGCGTCAGGGCAATAATAATAACAGTTCATACAGCTTATGCACTTTTCTTTGTCAATTACTGCTTTGAAAGCAGACCAATCTCCTGTTTTGTAAGCATATGCTGTATGATATGGAACGGTACCTCCTAATGGAAGTTTAGAAGTTCCCCATTTTTCTGTCACCCATCTTTTAAATTCATCAGGTGTTTCTTTTTTTTCCATTTATTCGACCTCCTCAAAAGCTCTTTCAATTGCATTAACATTTTTTTCTCCTAATGCTCCTCTAAATCTGTTTTTTGTTACACTTACTAAACTTTCAAGTTTTACAATTTTTGTGATTTTAATTAGAGCACCTAACATCACTAAGTTTGGAACATTCCTTCCTATCTCCTCCATTGCGATCTTAGAACCTGCAACTTTGTAGATGTTTGCGTGTGTATCACCAAAATACTTCAAAAGAGATTCCTTTAAACCTTCATAATTCACAACAATGGTTCCTCCAGGTCTTAATCCAGCTGCAACTGGAACATCATCTAGAAGTGTAGGATCAATAACTACAACAATGTGAGGTTCATAGACTTCAGTTTTTTCAGTGAAAGGTTCTGGACATATTCGAGCAAATGAAGTTACTGGAGCTCCAGCTCTTTCCGGACCAAAATTAGGAAAAGCATGTACGTAGCTTCCTTCAAGTATAGCGGCTTCAGCAAGAAGTCTTGAAGCTGTAACAGCTCCTTGACCCCCCCTTCCATTTATTCTAACATCAGTGATTTCTACCAATTCTATCACCTATAATTATTCATTTCTATAGAAAGAAACTAGGATTCAATTAAATGTTATGTTATGATATTTAATTTTTAAAAACAAAGAAAAAGGAAGTAGTGCTTTTCTATTTATTCCATTGCAGCAGACTTTTCAATCATCATCTTAGTTAGGTCGAAATAGATATCATTGATGTTCTGTCCAGATTTTGCAGAAACTTCAAAATGTGGAAGAGTATCAAATTTATATTCTTCTTGTTTTGTTTTTGCATATTCTAGTACTTCTTTTTCTGTTACAACTCTTTCATCTGGAACATCAGCTTTGTTACCTATTAGAATAGCAGGAATTATAGTTTCACAATTAGTATATACTTCTGTAAACCACTTATCAAGATTCTCAAAAGAAGTATGACTGGTTAAATCATATACAACAAGGACACCATAACTTCCTTTATAATATAAAGGACGAACATAAGAAAAACGGTCATGCGATCCAGTATCCCAAGCTTGTATCTTAACGCGTTTTCCATCAACTTCGATATCTTTTACAGAAAACTCAACACCAATAGTTGGTAAGTAGCGTTCCCTAAACATACCTGTTGCAAAACGTAATGTTATGGATGTTTTGCCAACATTTGGATCACCGACGACGATTGTCTTGAATAGGTAATCAAACAACAAATCAATCACTATTTTTATTCTGTTAAGTTCTTACTTAAATTTATCGAAGATTGTAATATAGTTTCGATTTAGGCAAAAACATTTTTACTTCTGTTTATATATTTACAGTATTATGAAATTCATCATTATTTTTGGACCACCTGCTGTAGGTAAGATGTCAGCTGGGAGAGAATTAGCTGAAATAACAGGATATAAGCTCCTTCATGGTCATATGACAATTGAGTTGGTCTTAGAGTTTTTCGATTTTGGAACTTCTAAATTTCAAATTCTAAATAGTGAATTTCGTCGAAGAATAATGGAAGAAGTAGCCTCAAGCGACTTACTTGGACTAATTTACACCTATGTCTGGGGATTTAATATAGAATCTGAGAAAGAATATGTTGAAAAAATAAGTGAAATATTCAGAAGAGAAGGAGGAATTGTATATTTTGTGGAACTGTTCTGTGAATTAGATGAAAGATTAAGAAGAAATAAAACTAGTGAGAGATTATCTGAAAAGCCTTCAAAAAGACAAAAGGAAGAATCTGAAGCACGTTTACTTGAATTAGAAAAGAAATATGTGATGAACACTCAAGGAGATTTTTATTTCAGAGAAAATTATATTCGAATAGATAATACACATCTGAG
>JAEOTG010000193.1 GCA_016839985.1 Candidatus Heimdallarchaeota archaeon
AGTATCCGCAGACCCGGGTTCGAATCCCGGTCGAGGCACCATTTTCTTAGTTATACTGTATTATATTGAAATACTTGTACAATACCTTATTTGCACAAGACGGATAAATTTAAAAAAATCAAGTAATAGATTGTTACATCACTCGCGGGGATTGCCGAGTGGTCAAAGGCGCTGGACTTAGGACTATTTAAAAGTAAGAAATCCAGTCCTTAGTGGTTCGGGAGTTCGAATCTCCCTCCCCGCACCATTATAAATTCAGTTGCAATTTTTTGTCGCCACTAAAAAATCATTTCAGAACCTCTTCCTATTTTGTTCACTTTCAACACGCTCTGTCTGTTTTTCTTATAAACCACCAAACCAATATTATATTGGTCAGAATGTCATCGTGCTCGCTCTTGCAAGAGAGTCTTGTAAATTGTGGAGTTGTATTAGTTAAGTTTGATTATAAGCTTGGTCCTCTTATTTTGTCTAATGATTCAGAATTAGAAGAAGATTTACTAATGAATCTAGCAATAAAGGGAACCACTACTCTAATGAGTGGACTATCCTACAATATAAGTAATACCCGACGTTTTCGAGGATTATTTCAATTATCTGAGGATTATTTTGTTTATGGTTTTGATCTTGTTCTCATTGATGATCAAAGTGATAATGGGGCATTTCTTCCTGTTTTATTATTCTTAGTATTTCCTGCATCTTCCGTTTCTATTGTAGGATCTAACATCCAATCAATAGAAAATACTCTTTATCAATCAACTGAATCATTCTTAACACTATCACAGATTCATCCTGAATTTAGTTTTAATCTAGCTTCCTCAATAAAAGAAACAATATCATAGTTATCCTCTTCACTAATATTCAAGAGTCTTTGCTTTTTTTCACCTTAAATTGCATTTGATATATGAACTAAATCGTTGCCTAAAGAGAATACCTTTTTTAATAAATTGCAGTTCATCTAATTAAAGTTACAACTAGGGGTAACAATATGACTCCAGGAAACACTTTCTTAGGATATTATCATAACACAGGAGATTTTAAAGAGCTTAAAGAACAAACAAAATATCAACAATTAATGGATGGAGACTCCAAAGAAATAAGCAGTAAACTCGCAGGACTAGGATTAGATGGCTTGTTAATCTTTAACAGAGATAAACAAGAATGGCATTTAATATTCGGTAATCATCTGGGGCTTATTGCTCAAAGAACAGGTCGTAGAATAGCAGATACAATTAGTAGATCTGGATTTTTACTTGCTGAAGGAGAAAGAGTTGGTATTCAGTGTTTGCTAGAACAAATTACCGAAGATAATATTGGTGATTTGTATAAAACAGTTCAAGAGAAATATATTGAAACTGATTTGGGAGGATTTCAAGGTGATTCACGAGAACAATCATTTCCAACAACTGTCCATGCTCGAGTAGAGAAAGGAGCTGAAATTCCTGTTCCAGAGGAAAAACCACAAGAAGTAACTGAAGAAAAACTTCTACCACCAAGAGAGTATCCTCCACCAGGACCAATGCTTGAACCTACTCCAGAACCTACTATAGAGCCTGAACCTGAACCATTGGAACCTAGTACTCTTACTTTCAAACCTGAACCCACACCTGTTTTTGAACCCGAGCCTGAACCCGAACCTGAGCCAGAACCTGAGCCAGAGCCAGAGCCTGAACCTGAACCCACACCTGTTTTTGAACCCACACCTGTTTTTGAACCCGAACCTGAACCCATAACTAAACCTACTTTTGAAACAGTACCTCCCATCACTCCAGTAAGTGAGCCAGAACCTGCTGTTGAAGAAGTTATTGAGAAACAATATGATGAGGTTGTGGAAGAAGCAGTCGAAGATGCTGTTGAAGAGGTAATAGAGGAATTGGTTGAAGAAACAATAGAAGAAACTCTTGAAAAACCTGCTGAAGAGCTTGTTGAAGAAGTAGTTGAAAAAGTTGTTGAAGAGGTTGTTGAAAAGACAATTGAAGCTGCAGAAGATGTTGATGAAGAAGCTGTCAGAGAAAAAATTGATGACATAGTTGAAGACGTAACAGAGGAAGTTAAAGAAGAGATCACAGAAGAAATAGAGGAAGCTCTAGAAGAAGGTAGAACGCTTGAAGAAGTTATTGAAGAAGTCGTAGAAGAAGCAGCAGAAGAAATTGTTGAAGAAGTTGCAGAAGAATTAAGTGAAATTGTTGCTGACATCTCTGAAGAGCAAATCGAAAAAATAGCAGAAGAAGTTGTTGAAGAAACAATGGATGAAATCAAAGAAGCTGTTGAAAAAGCAGTTGAAGAGGAAATTGCTCCAAAAGATGAAAACACAACTCCTGAATAATTTTGTTTTTAATTTTATAGGGGATTATTCCCCGCTACATTTCTTTTTTGTTTCAAAACTCAAATTTATTTAAAATATAATTCTCTTGTACAAAAAATGATTTAAAACTTTATGATAGTTTTTTTATGATGCAAAATAGTGTTTTGGCAATTCTAGCTGGAGGTTTTTCTAGAAGATACCAAGACAAAGAAGGTCAATTTATAGATAAAGCGCTTCTATCAGTTAATAATGTCCCCATCCTGCTGGATTTGATAAAGAGAGGATTTCAGTTCTATGATGAGGTTTCTGTGTCAGTGAACTCACTGAAGAGGAAGAACAAATACACACTAATTCTTAAGTTAGAAGTAAATCAACCATCAAAAATAATTATTGATAAAGAAATGAAAATAAAGGGAGTTTTGAGAGGTATAATTTCAACGCTTAAGGAAAATCAAAATAAAAACATTCAATTCATATCTGTTGATCGCCCTTTTATTGACCTTAATTTATTAAACAAAATAACAATTCAAGAAAAAGGAATTAGTCTTTTTCATTATAATAATGGATTATTAGAACCACTTTTAGCATTATATGGGACTAAGTTTCATTTTCCACACGAAATAGAACAATTACCACTTTCAAGAGCAGATGTTCTAATAAGAATATGTCCTCAAATTCTATTATACAACATAGATAGTATAATTGAAAGAAATCAATTGCCATCATACCTTTTTGCAAATATTAATGTTCAATCAGATTTATCAATTGAGAAACCTTCTTACGATTCTACTACAATAGATCTGCTAAAACCAAGATTAATTAAAAGAAGAGATTTACCAAGAATAAGTCACAACTTGATTGAACAAAATTCTAAGGAGTTAGTTTATAAGCTTATGGAGAATGAGCATTATTATTTGGCATTTCTTATATCCATGTATTTAAAACAAATATCGAAGCTTAATTCAAGAGAGTTTCAAAGATTAGCATACAATGTTTTAGAAAATGAATACAGATATTGGTTAAATGAGAACATGAATTTTCTTGCTCTTCATGCATTACAAGACCAAATTAAGTTTTGTCCTAAAACATATGATCAAAAAAAAGTGAAAGAGATTTCTAAACTCAGGAAAAAAATGGGAATTATACCTCGAATTTTGTAAATTTTCAAGGATGTTACTTCTTTGTTACTTTAACTGCACAAACTTTAAATTCAGGTATTTTTGCATGCGGATCTAGAGCATCATTTGTTAATAGATTAGCAGCTGATTCTTTAAAGTGGAAGGACATAAAGACAACACCTTCTTGAATTCTATCAGTTACTCTAGCTACCGTCTCTACTTTTCCCCTTCTTGATTCGATAATCATCTTATCTCCATCTTTAATACCTAATTTGCTTGCATCTTTAACGTTTATCTCACTACGTTCAATGGGTCTTCGTTCATGCAAACCTTTTGATCTTCTTGACATTTCACCAGTATGGAAGTGATAAAGAATTCTTCCTGTTGTAAGAATGAGTGGATATTTTTCATCTGGTAATTCAGCAGGATCGAGATATGCTATTTGATGGAATTTACCTTTTCCATGAGTAAATTGATTCTGATGGAGAATATTGGTACCAGAATGTTCTTTATCAGTACATGGCCATTGGAGTCCAACTTTTTCTATGCGGTCATAACTAATTCCTGCATAAATAGGAGAAACTGAAGCAATTTCATCCATAATGCTGCCAGGTGAATCATAAGTTGTATCAAATCCGAAACGATTAAGCATATTTTGTAGTATTTTCCAATCAACCATTCTATTTCCTTCAGGTTCTATAGCTTTTCTAACTCTTTGAACTCGACGTTCAGTGTTTGTATATGTTCCATCTTTTTCAGCAAAAGACATACCAGGTAGAATAACATCCGCATACTTAGCTGTTTCTGTGATAAAAAGATCTTGAACAACTAGGAATTCTACCTTCTCGAGAGCTTCGCGAACATGGTTAACATTAGGATCAGATAGGGCTGGATTCTCCCCCATAATGTAAATTCCTCTAATGCCGCCATCATAAGCTGCATTCATAATTTCAACAACAGTTAAACCATTTTTGTTATCTAAAGCACATCCCCATGCTTTTTCGAACTTTGTTTTTACTTCTGGATTAACCACTCTTTGATATCCTGGATAAACATTTGGAAGACCTCCAAGATCACAAGCTCCTTGCACATTATTTTGTCCTCGAAGAGGGTTAACACCTGCGCCTGGTCGACCAATATTACCAGTAAGCATAGCTAGATTAGCTAATGATAAAACATTATCAGTACCTGTTGTATGTTGTGTGATTCCCATTGAATAGACAATAGAAGCGGTTTTTGCCTTAGCAAATAAACGAGCTGCATTCTTCAGATTTTCAACCGAAACATTTGCGATTTTACACAAAACTTCAAGGTTTGTTTTTTCTAGACCCTCTTTAAGCTTGTTAAATCCCTCACTTCTACTCTTTATGAATTCCTTATCATGAAGGTTCTCTTCTAGAATCACTTTCATCATAGCGTTGATTAATGCAACATCTGATCCTGGTTTTTGTTGTAGATAGATTTCAGCATAATCTGCTAACTCTATCTTCCTTGGATCTGCAACAATTAATTTGCTTTTTTCTGTTATAACAGCTTGTTTAATCTTCATTCCAATTATTGGATGAGCTTCGGTAGTGTTACTTCCAATAATGAAAATAACTTCGGCATCATTTGTTAAATCTGAAATACTGTTAGTCATAGCACCTGATCCAAATGCACGGACTAGCCCTGTAACTGTGGATGCATGACACAAGCGAGCACAATGATCAACATTATTTGTCCCTATTCCCGCTCTAGCGAGTTTTTGCATTAGATAATTCTCTTCATTAGTACATTTCGCAGAAGTGAGGAAAGCTAAGGAATCCGGACCACTCTCATCTCGAAACTTCTTCAGTGTTGTTTCAATCAAGTCAAATGCTTCTTCCCAAGATGCTTCAACAAACTCCCCATTTTTTTTGATTAGTGGAGTATTTAATCTGTCTGGATGGTTTACAAAATCCCATCCATAGCGTCCCTTTACACATAAAGCCATACCATTAACTACATTATCATGATTTGAATCAACATAAGCTAAAAGATTTGTTTTTGAATCAGAATAGAGATCTAAATTACAACCAACTCCGCAATAAGTACAAATTGTCGTTGTACAATGTAAATTTTCCCCATCTCTAATTTCATTTAAACTGTGGTTTACCAGTGCCCCAGTAGGACAAAAAGCTACACAGTTACCACAAGTTACACAGCCTGATTTCTCAAAACTTTCACCATCTGTTGTACTTGGATAACCATCAAATTTCCCCCTTTCTAGTGATATAACATTACAAACTTGTAATTCATGTGTAACCCTCTCACAACGACCACATTTAATGCAGTTCTCATATATGAGAGAAAAGAATTCGTTTGTTTCAGATAATTCAATTGACTTTTCCTCTTTTTCAATCTCCTCAGTAACATATTCTTTTGCAAGCTTTGCAACCAGACATCCGTCAGTAGTTTTACAAACAACGCAATCTGGGGAGTGAGATTTAAGCATTTTAGATATTAAGGAAGTTCTTGTTTTTCTTACTCTCTCAGAATTTGTTTTAACTTCAACATTTGCTTTTACCAGTTCTTTACAAGAAGCTGCAATTCTAGTTTTTTCTCCATCGTCAACTTCTACTACACAAATTCTACATCTAC
>JAEOTG010000194.1 GCA_016839985.1 Candidatus Heimdallarchaeota archaeon
TAGCATTAAGTTCTGTTCTAAGAGTTGGTTTATTCTCTTCTTATTTTGTTGTATATTTTTCAAACAATTATTGGTAAAGGAAATTATTGAATTAGATAATAATTCAATAGCTCTTTCCTAAATTGATCATTCATCTTTTGACCACTTATCTCTTATTTGTTTAATAGCTGTACCTGGTTTAACTCCCTTTGGACACACTCGATTACAAACAAAGAATTGCTCACAAGCAGGAACACCATCCTCATCCCATACTTTTTGTTTAATCTCTTGTCTATGTTCTTCTGATAATCGGTTGTCTGCAATAAATCTATATCCCTTTGCGAGAGCTGATGGACCCAAATAATATTTCTTCTCTGCATTAACGGGACATGCCCAACATAGACCACACAAAATGCAGTAAACTAAGTTTTCTATGGATTTTGCAGCTTCAGAAGATTGGTGTGATTCAGGAGTTGTATCTTTCCATTCTCTTGCGAAATAAGGTTCCACTTCCTTGTAAAATTTCCAAAATGGTTCCATATCTACAATCAAATCTTGAATGATTTCCATATTAGGTAGAGGTTCGATGAGTATCTCATCTCCTTCATTCCAACCAATATGATCTCCAAAATTAAATTCAGGGAGTTTTACAGGTTTCTTTGATGTTTTAACAGAAGATACTTGTGTTCTGCAAGCAAGTTGAGGAGCTTTATCAACTGTCAAGCCACATGAACCACAAATAGCTCCTCTGCATGAGTATCTGAATGCTAAAGATGAATCAAAATGATCTTGAATATAGAAAAGAGCTTCAAGAATAGTCATCCCTTTTCGATATGGAACTTCAAATTTCTCATATCTAGATTCAGTTTCATTGGATTTCTTTCTGTAAATTAGGAATTTATATACATCACTCATTAGTAAACACGCTCCATTACTTCAAATATTCCAAGCTTAACAGGTTTCATTTCTAACTCCAAACCTTCTTCAGTACGTGTAACCATCGAATGAACTAAGAATTCTTCATCATTACGTTCAGGGAAATCAATTCTTGAATGAGCTCCCCTACTCTCTTTTCTCCACAAAGCTGAATATGCAGTGACTTCTGCAATATCTAACATGTTCCTTAGTTCAAGCGTTCTAACTAAGCCAAAATTAAATTTCGTTTCCTTAGTTGGAAAATAAACGTTTTCAAATTCTTTTTGCAATTCACATAATTGTTCATATGCTTTGTTTAACTCTACTTCTGTTCTGAAAACACCTACTTTTGAATCAAGAATAGATCCCATTGCATCTCTTATTTCAACTGGTTTTTTTCCATTGTTACTATCCCATTTTTTCAGGAGGTCTTCAATCGCATTAAAAACATCTTTTTCCCCTTGTTCTACATCTGTAATAGCTGGTGAATTAGGAAGACCTTTCTCAAGCAACAATCTTCCAATATATCGACCGAAGACAGCTGTTTCAAGTAAAGAATTCCCTCCAAGTCTATTGGCACCATGAACGGAAATACATGCAGTTTCTCCAATTGCATATAATCCTAATAATTCAGTTTCTCCAAAATCTCCTTCATATTTTGTTCCAACTCCTCCCATTGAATAGTGTTGACCTGGTTGAACTGGGATTGGTTCTTCAATAGGGTCTACACCTGCAAATTGAATAGAAATCTCTCGAATTCCAGGAAGTCTCTCTTTGATTCTGTCTCCTCCTAAATGAGTAAGATCTAAATGAACATATGCATCCTCAAACCCCCTTCCTTCTTTCACTTCAATTTCAATTGCACGTGCAACAATATCTCTTGGAGCAAGCTCTTTTGCTTTAGGAGCAACATCCTCCATGAAACGTTCACCTTTATTATTGTAAAGAAGACCTCCTTCTCCTCTAGCACCTTCAGTAATTAGGATGTTAGTTCCATAAAGAGTTGTTGGATGGAATTGAACAAATTCACAATCCTGCATAGGGATTCCAACTCTAAAAGCAGCTGCTACACCATCCCCTGTGTTAATAATTGCGTTGGTTGAACGCTTGTATGTTCTTCCAAAACCACCAGTAGCTAGTATAACATAACCTGATCTAAAAATGATTAATTCTCCTGATCCCATATCAAGTGTAAGTATACCTGTAATTTGTTCTTCAACTTTGATTAAATCAATAAGAAAATACTCATCAAAGAATTGCACGTTCTTGTGAATACACTGCTCATATAAAGTATGAAGAAGTGTATGACCTGTTCTATCTCCTGCATAACAGGTTCGTGGAAAACCAGCTCCTCCAAATGGTCTTTGAGCAATTAAACCTGATTCTAATCGAGAAAAAGGTGCTCCCATACTTTCAAGCTCAATAACAATTTTTGGTGCTTCTTCACACATATACATAACTGCATCTTGATCAGCTAGATAATCCGAACCCTTCACAGTGTCATAAGCATGCTTCTCTGGTGAATCTTCTCTACCTTCTTCAGTATTTCCTAAGGAAGCGTTTATTCCTCCTTGAGCAGCACCAGAGTGACTGCGTACTGGATGTACTTTGGAAACAACAGCAACATTGTAATTATCTGAAAGTTCAAGAGCTGCTCTTAATCCACTTAATCCTGCACCTACAACAACAACATCAAATTTCTCGATTTTCAATGTAATAACCTTGAAACAATTTTAGCCTTAAAGAGTTTAGCATTATATATTATTAACTTTCTGTCAAAAATATTCGCAAGTTTTTTTCTAGATGGATGTTCAGCCCTAATAAATGAAGAATTTAGAAGAACAAATCATCAATACTTTTTATTACTGTTTTTGAAGTAGAAAGCATCTAGAACTTTTTTTGTGAAAAACATTAATAATCAAGATTCTTTTTATAGTATTTTGGTTGAAGTGCCTGAAAATAATGGGGGACAAAAAGCTAAAGAATTAGTTGATAACCTACAGAAACTAGTTTCTCAAGCTTCTATTAATAGAATAAAAGGTGTTTTAGAGAACTACGTAAAGGAATGGGGAATAACTGCAGATGTTACTATCCCTACAAGAATATCCTATCCAAAACCCATATTTTTCCTTATACAGGATATGGAAGAAATCCCTATGGAAATATTCGAATGGATAACAGCTTTCAGTAAGCATTATGATCTGAAATATGTTAACTTGAAAGGAAACTTCTTTGCATTTTATTTATACAAGGATTTTGATAAAAGAAAAAAAACTGATGAGAAAGAGCCTTCATTATATGAAATATATGAAAAAGAGAAGAAATCTATTATTGAGAGAGATAAATTAAGCGGAGAAAGTGTATACGATTATAAAATTCGAAAAGGATTAACTCCTCTTGTAAGTGGTGAAAGAGAATCAAAAGATTGAAGGAACAAAATGCAAAACTATAAATAGGGAATTATTGTACTCGCCAATTGTATATTCTTTAAAATTTCTCTGTTTAGGGACCTTAAAGCGTCCTTTTTTCTCTAGAGTATAATATTAAGGTAATGCAAAAGTTTATATAAGAGAAGCGAAGGTTAAGAAAAATAGATACAGTCAGTTCAGCAGAAAAATTTAAAAAGGGTAAAACACCGGGCGCATTTGGTAAAATTCTCTGCTTTTTGTGGAGCTAAACATAAATAGTGGGGAGAATCTGCTTTCTAAGCACTTCTGATGGTTAGCAGAAACAAATAGATAACAGACTCAGAGAAACTCTAAGTAATGCATTACAATTATTTCCCACCCGTTTAAAAGTTTAAACAAACTGATAGAAAATAAAAGAAAAATCTAACCAAAGGTAGGTAAAAGAATGAGTGAAATACCAGATACTTCAACACATAGAGAAGAGGAAGAAGAAATTGAGTGTCCTGAATGTGGAAGTTTGGATGTAATTTTAGATGAGACAAGAGGGGAACACATCTGCAGAAATTGTGGAACAGTTGTGTCAGAAAAATTAATTGATGATGGACCAGAATGGCGAGCTTTTACAGCTGAAGAAAGATCAAAAAGAAGCCGTGTTGGTTCTCCAACCACAATAACAATTCATGATAAAGGTCTTTCCACGCAGATAGGATGGGAAGACCGCGACGTCTATGGGAAGAAACTTTCTCCTAAACGTCGAGCTCAAATCTATCGTCTCAGGAAATGGCAAATTCGTACTCGAGTTCATAGTTCTATTGATCGTAATTTAGCTTATGCTATGTCTGAATTAGACAGACTTTCTTCTCAATTGGGAATACCTCGCAGTGTTAATGAAACAGCTGCGAATATCTATCGTAAAGCTATTGAGAAACGATTAATTAGAGGTCGTTCAATAGAAGCAATGATTGGAGCTACAGCTTATGCTGGTGCTCGAATTCGTCGTGTTCCTCGAACACTTGATGAAATTGCCAGACATTCACGTATCTCTAAGAAAGAACTTGGTAGATGCTATAGATTAATAGTTCGAGAATTAGATATCAAGATTCCTTTAGCTAATCCTACAGATTATATTGTTCGTTTTGCAGCAGAATTGCGTTTAAGTGGAAGAACTGCACGAAAAGCTGTAGAACTACTTAATAGAGCAAAAGAACACAATCTAACTGCAGGAAAAGATCCAACTGGATTAGCAGCTGCTGCAATCTACATTGCAGGCATAACTGAGGGTGAAAGAAGAACCCAAAGAGAGATTGCTGAAACAGCAACAGTAACAGAAGTAACCGTAAGGAATCGTTACAAAGAATTAGTGCGAAAATTAAAAATAGAAGTAACTATCTAACTTCTTCTTCTTATTTTTCTTTTTTATTTGCTTTTTGTCCAGTTTTCGCTAATTTTTTCAACATCTTTAAATGGATGATGAGATTTTCAGTTTTTGATAAACATGACAGAAAAGAATCTAACAGAATATATAAGAGAGTTTAGCATGCCTTTAGAATTGAGAGAGAACACAATTATAACAGCTGAAAACTTAGCTAATCGAACAGAAGAGAAATTTTTGAATTCCGGAAAGAAACTGAAGGGAACAGCTGCTGCAATAATTTACATATCGGGGATTTTGGAAGATGATAGAAGAACACAAAAAGAAGTATCAAAAGTTGCTAATGTTCCTGAATCAACAATAAGAAACAGATATCTAGAAATCGTACGGTCACTTAAGATTAAGAAAGAAAAATAGGTTTTTCTATCCTACCAGATGTCTCTAGATTGTGGAGGTCTTCCTGTTCTAGCTACGAATTTATTGTACTTTGCAGCTGTTTGATAAGAATCTACTAAACACCAGATTTGAATTGCTATAAGTGCAAGAATAAGTATGATAAACAACGGTAATGCCCACCATATTAACCAGAAAGCGCCTACACCTACCGCTATACCACCAACCATCAATCCAAACAGAAATCCTAAACCTCTCCCAATCTTTCCAGCATACATCTGTCCTAAACCAGGTAATACGAACCAAGAAAGAAGAAGTGCAACAACTTCACTCTTATGAGGTAAATATGTCCGAGGAGGTTGGTAATAAGCAGTAGGTTGTTGATAAGGTCCAGAATGTGAAGGTTGTTGAACTTGAGGTTGATATTCAACTGATTTAGTTACTCCCTTTTGAACTGAACCTAAGTTTGCTCCACAATGAGAACAAAAATTAACATTATCTTCTATCTCCATACCACAGTTTGCACAGAACATTTTTTTCCTTTACTCACTATTTTCTATGCTAAAATAGCTTCTCACTTTTATAAGGATAACCAAATTAAAATCGTACAAACTATTATCTGGTCATTTTTCAAAGGATTTAAGAAGCACTTTTCACTTGATGCCTTTGGATACAATTGACAGAAGAAAGATTAATTGATAAAATAACTGAAGTGTGCTTACGAAGAGGATTTATTAGTCCAACAGCTGAGATATATGGGGGAGCTGGTGGATTCTATGAATATGGTCCTCTTGGAACACTAATCAGACAAAAAATAATTGATCTTTGGAGACAAAGTTTCGTATTAGATGAAGATAATGTTTACGAAATAAAAGGAGCAGTGCTTCTTCCTGAACCAGTATTTGAAGCATCAGGACATTTAGATTCGTTCGATGATCCACTTGTTCAATGTGAAAAATGTAACTCCATGTTTAGAGCAGATGATTTAATAGAACAAGAACTTGGGGAGAAAGCTGAAGGTTTATCACTAGAAGAACTTGATAAAATTATAAAAGAAAATAACATCAAATGCCCAAATTGTAAAGAAGGATTGAGTAAAGCACGACAATTCAATTTAATGTTTAAGACAAAGATTGGGTCAACTGGAGGAATGAATGGTTATCTTCGTCCTGAAACAGCTCAAAATATTTTCATAAATTTCAAACGATTATCAACATTTATGCGAAATAAGTTACCTTTTGGAATCGCACAAACTGGTCCCGCTTTTAGAAATGAAATTTCTCCAAGAAACTTTATCCTGAGAGTTAGGGAATTTGAACAAATGGAACTGGAAATGTTCTATGATCCTGAAAAAGCAAATGAACATCCCTATTTTCTTGATGTAGAGGATGTTGAAATCAATATAGTTACAAGAGAATTGCAAGAAAAAGGATGGAAAAAACCTCTTAAAATAACTGCAAATGATGCTGTAGAAAAAGGCGTTATTCCAAATCAATATTTAGCATATTATCTGGCTTTGGAAACAGAGATGCTAATTGAATTAGGAATCCCTCCAGAAGATTTTTGGTTTAGACATATGCTTGATCATGAATCACCTCATTATTCTGCAGGAAATTTTGATCTCGAAGTTAATCTTTCAATAGGTCATATGGAAATTGTAGGAAACGCTTTAAGAACTGATTATGATTTACAAAAACACGCAAAAGCTTCTAAATCAAATTTTGAAGTAGTAGTCGATGGAAAGAAAGTAACCCCACATGTAGCAGAACCATCTTTAGGAGTCGATAGAATTTTTTATACAGTTTTAGAAAAATGCTTCAGAGAAGGGGATAGAGAGTGGTCATGGTTCCAATTTCCACCAGTAATAGCACCTCTCGAAGTTGCAGTATTCCCATTGATGAAAAAAGATGGATTAGCAGAATTAGCTTATGAATTGCATAATGAGTTGAAAGAAGCTGGGTATCTTTCATTCTATGATGAAAGTGGGAAAATAGGTAAAAGATATGCAAGAGCGGATGAAATAGGAATTCCATACTGTGTAACTGTTGATTATGATTCAAAGA
>JAEOTG010000027.1 GCA_016839985.1 Candidatus Heimdallarchaeota archaeon
AGAAGATCATTATAAAGATATAGACTACGAAACATTCTTTGTTATAGATAATTTAGAAGATGGATCAAAAATGGTCGGTGTCTGTCTCTGTAACAGAAGCTGGGAAGTTCCAGATTCCTGGTATGTAGGAATATTAGGTGTTGACCCAGAATATCAAGGACAAAAATATGGCAAAGTTCTCTTGTTAAGAGCAACAGAGTTTGCTATGGAAAAAAGAGCTCGATTTATAGGATTGCATACATGGGGAGGAAATCTAAAAGCTATGCCTCTGTATAAAAGACAAGGCTATAAATGGCGACCTGGAACATCAGTTTATTGTGTTAACTATATACCACAAATACTTAATTTTCCACTATCAAAAGAATTTTTTTCAGAGAACAGCTGGTATGATATCTTTAAACCAAAAATTACACAAGAAATGGATGATACTTTTGAAGATAAAATGGCTGTTTATGAGTATTTCTTTGAAACTGAAAGCAAAGAAACATTAAATATCTGGTTAGATAGATCAGTTGGTAAAATCAGTGGTTTCCACATAAAGTACAAAGAACGTAATCTTTTAGTTAAAGTTACTACACCAAACTCCCAAGCCTTCATTGGGATAGAGGAGTTTCCTTTTGAGATAAAACTAAAAAACGAAGGACAAAACGAAGAATCTATCCAAGTCACTATTGAACCAACATCAAATATAGAATTTAATGGAGAAAAAGAAATTTCTATCCATTTATCTCCTTGGGAAGAGAAAATAATTTCTTATACTGGATCTTTTGTTGCTGGAACTGAAGAATTGGATGTAAAAACATTTCCACAAGCTTTTAGCAATCATGAAATAAAATTTGAGTGTAAAATAGATGACATCTCATTCCCATTGATTTTAGGAAAAATCCCGAAAAACGCAATAAATGTCCGAACAAATCCTGAAAATTATATAATAAAACCTAATAAAGAAATAATGTTGCCTTTGGAAATTCATAATTTTCTAGAAGAGGAAAAGGAGATTGTTGTTACTCTTGAAGGATCAAACATCCTTTCCTTTCATAAAAGTGAAATTTCAACCAAAGTTTCAAAATATGATACTGAAATTAAAATTCCAATTAATGTGGGTTCAGCAGGTACTTCTGTTGAATATTTTATTGTTTCAGTTTCAGATCATGCTGGACAAAAGATTATTACTAAGAGATTACCCATAATTATCTTTGAAAAGAATAAAGCTGTCAACTATGAAATTGATCAAAAGATGTATATTGAGAACCGAGATATAAGAGTAAGCTACTATAAGAATTTCATGCCCGGAACCAATTTCTTAACTGTTAAGGATAAAAGCAGAAACCTAGCGAGAATAGGATTCAATATGGTTCTTGGTTACCCAATTGACACAGAAGGAAGCGAGTTTTATACCAAAAATGTTGATCATACAATAGATTGTACAGAAGATGGTATTTGGCTATATTCTAGTTCAGAGTCTGAGAAGAAGAAAGGGATTAGATTTACTAGGAAATTTTTTGTTCCAAATAATGATGAACCTTTTGGAGTGCATTTCAAAGTAGAAAATCGTTCAGATGAACTTATTGGTAATCTAGGTGTAAAATGTGAATATTGGTGGTGGCAAGGAGGAGAACGAGTTGAAAAAATGATTTTTCATTTCAAAGACGGAATAAAATACTACAACTTTCCAGAACTCCAAATTAAAGATCCTAACAAACCAGAAGATTTTCAAGAAGGATGGAATGCAGTTGTATATCCTGAAGGATGTGTAGGTTGCCTTTATGATCTTGAAAAAATAGAGAAAATAGAAGGATATAACATAGAAGAAAAAATTCCTGATTTAAATGCAAAACAAACATATGAAACTTCCATCATTTGGTTTTATTTTGCAGATAAGTGGCAATATATACAACAAAAATGGAGAGACATATATCTGAATCTTGCAGAAAAGAAACCAGTTTTAACAAGGAAACCAGAAGAATTTAAAATTACCAGTTTGTTAAGCAGTAAAAATTCAGAATATAATAGTCGAGGAATCATATTACCAAAATCATCAAAGGATCTATTAACATCTATTAACACAAACAAAGCTGCCGAATTTAGAGGAAGTATTAAACTTAGTTTCGAAGAATTAAATACTGAACCTGAAGAAGCTATAATAGAAAAAAATAGACTTGAGAGATTCGATATTAAATTTAAACTAAGCAATCTTGAAAGAAAAATTTATTCTGGAAAACTTATTCACAATACTTCGTCGATAATCTATGAACACCCAATATCTATTGGGACGTTTGATCAAACAAAAGAAATACTTGTTAAAAAAATAGAAAAAGATGGATTAACCTTCTATGAAGTCAATAATGGTTTTCTTAGATTCAAAGGTGATGCATCTTATAGAGGACAAATTTTCTCTCTTTCGGTTGAAAATGAGGACAATTATCTCAAAACCTTCTATCCAGAAGTTAAACCATTTATTTGGACCAATGAGTTTTTTGGTGGAATAAGTGGCAATATCAGACTTGTTGATTCATGGGACCAACATAGTTATTGTAAACTGAAATTTGAAGGTTTTCAGATTCAAAAAGGTAATTGGAAAGGAATAGGTTTTAAATCTGAAATTATTGAATACTCACCTCATTTAAAGGGTTTACAGGTAACTAATGAGTATCTCACTCTTCCTGATTCACCATTTCTACTTTATATTCAGACCGTTGAAAATCATTCTGAAGCAACAAGAACATGTGACATTGGTATAGATGTCGACATTAAAACTAGTGAAACACCTGATGATGAGTATTATACAGAGGTTAATGGAAAGATAACAACATTCAAGCTAGATGAGTTTGAATCATATGTATGGCG
>JAEOTG010000195.1 GCA_016839985.1 Candidatus Heimdallarchaeota archaeon
CTTCTATTAACTTTCTAAATGCAAGAATTTTCAATTTCTATACAGATGAAGTTGGTATGAATGTTATCTGGATTCCTCTTGTTATGACAATTTATGCAATATGGAACAGTGTTAATGATCCACTTTTTGGTTGGATTTCAGACAAAACAAAAACACGCTGGGGGAGAAGATTTCCATATGTAATTTTTGGTTTCATTCCTTTCATATTAGCGTTTCTAGCAATTTGGTTAATACCTGATGCACTGGTTGGGAGTCAGAAATATATTGTCACTTGGATGTTGTTGACATTATTGATTTTTGATTCATTATTCACAGTAGTAGTTCTTTCTTGGCATTCACTTTTCCCAGAAAAATTTACTGATGCTAAAGACAGAAATATAGTATCGGCTATAAGACAAATATTTTCATTAGTTGCTATAGTAGTTGCTTTAGTTGTTGCCCCTCTTATGTTTGAATATGGGGATAGAAAATCCTATACTGCACCTGTGCTTATGTTAGGGGGATTAATTCTTCTTGGCTTCTTGCTTTCATTTTATGGAGTGAGAGATAAAAGGCTAGTAGAAAAATATGAAGCAGAAAAAGTAAAAATGAAAGAGGAAAAAGAAGAAAAAATTAGCTTTAAAGAATCATTTATTCAAATTTTTAAGAATAAAAATCTATTTGCATTTGTTTTTGCATTCTGTTGTGCTAATATCGCTTATCTAACATTAATGGCAATGGTTCCTTATATGGTAAAATGGGTCTTTATAGAATCTTCCAATTATGAAAGCTATATCCAAGGTACAGCAATGGGAGTTGCGATACTATCATTCGCTTTCTGGATATTCATTTCAATACGAAAAGGACCAAAATTAGTGTACATCATTTGCGGAACAATTTTCTTCA
Organism: Candidatus Heimdallarchaeota archaeon; assembly: GCA_016839985.1. GTDB lineage: Archaea > Asgardarchaeota > Heimdallarchaeia > Heimdallarchaeales > Heimdallarchaeaceae > UBA460. The sequence continues at coordinate 886 of JAEOTG010000195.1, forward strand.
CATCTCTCATACCTTTAGCATTTGCTACTACAGGATGGGCATGGGTCGCAATTCTTTTGATGGTTGGAGTAGGTTTTGCTATTTCAGGTTTGTTACTGATCCCTGAAGTATTGCTTTCAGAAGTAATAGATGATGATTTTCAGAAACATGGAAAGAAAAGAGAAGGAATGTTCTTTGGTATATATGGCTTTTTTCTGAGAATAGCTATAGTTTTTGAATCCTACCTTATTACAATAATTTTGAATGCGACAGGTTATGATGCAGATGCAGTAACTCAAACAGAATTAGCTAAAAAAGGTATTATATCAATAATGGTAGGAGTTCCAATTGTTTGCTTTATAATAGGTATTTTGTTGCTTTTCTTCTTCTATGATGTGTCAAGAAAGAGACTAGGAATTAAAACAGAAAAAAGATTTTCTATTTTTTAAACCTCTTGAAATTATCTTTTCTATTTAATCTTATCCCAAAAATCTTAAAATAAAACTTGAAAAATTGTAAGGGGTATCATGGAGAATCCTAAACCAAAGGCAAATGAAGTAAAACTTATTGCACTAATCTTTGCAGTTGGTTCAGGTATTTTTATTACTACATCTGATGCATCAGTTATAGTTTTACTTCTAAACACTATCAAAGTTGAATTTGGGAGTCAGCAGAATGAGATTCAATGGATAATACTTTCCTATTTAATGGTAATGATGGCATTTACCACCTTTTTAGGTGACTTAGGAGATAAGTATGGAAACAAGATTCTTTTTCAGATAGGAATTACTATTTTTACTCTTGGATGTGTTCTCTGTTTCTTCTCTCACTCTTTTGCTTTCCTTTTAGTTTCAAGATTAATTCTATCCATTGGAGTTTCATCAATAATTTCAAACGGAATGGCAATGTTAACTCATTACACAACAACAGAGAATAGAGGTACAGTTATGGGACTGACTAATATGTTGATAGGATTTTCAGTTCTAATTGGAACAGTTCTAGCCTCTGTTATTACAGATTATTTTAATTGGAATGGAACATTTCTGATTAATATTCCAATAGGTATCCTGAGCTTAATCTTGGTACACTTCTTGATTCCTGAAACTTCAGTCTCACAAGGAAAAGAAAAAACAGACTGGAAAGGAGCGTTTATTTTTGCACTCTTTCTTTCTCTATTGATTCTGAGTTTAAGCATTAGTGTGGATTTAAAAATAAATCTAGGTTTTATGTGGGCTGGAATTATCTTTTTTATTAGTTTGATTTTTCTTACGTTTTTTATATTAATAGAAAGAAGAACTCAAAATCCTTTAGTAGATGTCGACTTATTTAGAAATAAGAAAATATCTGTAGCTGTTATAACTTCCACTATTGCTGAATTAGGTATGATCTGCATAGTATACCTATTCCCATTTTATCTCCAAGAGATACAAGGAATGGATAATATTATTCATGTAGGATTAATAATAGCAGGGATACCAGTAGGGATGCCAATATTAGCAGCGATTGCAGGAAGATTATCAGATAAAATAGATGCTAGGATAATCACAGCTATTGGATTATTTGGGATGTCTGTTACTTTCTTAATTCTTGTGTTTGTAATTGAAATTAATA
>JAEOTG010000196.1 GCA_016839985.1 Candidatus Heimdallarchaeota archaeon
AAACTTTTCATTTTGTAGAAAAACGAAATACGCTATACATATAAAGAAGATAGTATAATTATTAGTCAGTAATGAATAAGAGGGACAGATATCTTCTTCAAAAAATAAAGGAAAACAAAAATATTGCACTATTTATCATATTTGGATTAGCTGCTCTTGGAGTTTTCATTAGCAGTTTCTTCTTAAGAGTAGAATTAATAGTACCAATTAGAATTGTCTCTATTATTATAATACTCATTCCTCCTTTCCTTATTCTTGTTGTTTATCCTTTATTCTCCTTATTGTTTGAAGGTATCTGTGGAGATAAAACACCTTTAGGAAGAAAAATTTTGGAAGATAAATCGCATACTTCATTAGTAGCCGATGATCCGAAAGAAATTGATTGGTTATTCAGTGATGAAAGATTATACGGAAAGGTATTTACGGAGCAATATGAAGATTTGACACGTGGAAGAGTTCACCCTGATCCTAGAACAGATGATAAATTAGAAAGAAAAGGAAGGAAAGATAGAAAGAAAAAGAATTAAAGTTTAGGATTATAGAAGGATTTTCTTTAATAATATATATCGCTTCAGTTAATATTTTATAGACTAATTTTTACTTTATTAAGAAAATTATGACATTGGAAAATGTTTTTCAAAAAATCGAAGATAACAAAGAACAATCGATTGAGCTATTATCAAATTTCCTTAGAATACCAAGTGTGGCAGCTAAAGATACAGGAGCTGAAGAAGCAATAGAGTTTCTATCTAAGTCTTTTGAAGATGCGGGATTTGAGTATTTTCTTGCAGAAACACCAGGAAATCCTGTCTTTTGTGCGGAAATGAATGTTAATGCTGAAAAAACCATATTATTTTATGACCATTATGATGTACAACCAGAAGATCCAATTGAGCTATGGGAATCTCCACCTTTTGAGCCTTCAATTCGTGATGGGAAGATTTTTGCTCGTGGTGTATCAGATAATAAAGGAGAGATTGTTTGTCGACTTCAAGCAATAAAAGCATATAATGAGATATTCGAAAAACCTCCATTGAATATTAAATTTGTAATAGAAGGAGAAGAAGAAGTTGGTTCTACTAATTTACCGTACTTTGTTAAAAACAATAAGGAGTTTGCATTGAATGCAGATGGTTGTATATGGGAATTCGGAGGTCGTGATGGAGATGGAATTCAACAAGTTTACCTTGGGGTAAAAGGTATACTCTACCTTCATCTTAAAACAAAAACAATAGGTAGAGATGTTCACAGTGGATATACACAGTTTGTTGATAATGCAGCATATGAGTTAACTTGGGCTTTGTCTGCGCTAAAAGATAGAAAAGATAAAATCCTGGTTCCTGGTTTCTATGATAATATCGAAGAGCCTTCTGAAGAAGATATGAAAATTATAGAGGAGTTCCCTTTGAAAGAAAGTCTATTTAAAGAGAATTTCGAAGTTGATAAATTCCGAATGAATTTAACAGGATTAGATTTGAAAAAGAAATATTTCTTAGAACCAACTTGTAATATTTGTGGTCAATGGAGCGGTTATCAAGGTCCTGGAGGAAAAACTGTAACTCCCAATGAAGCATTTGCTAAAGTAGATTTCAGATTAGTGCCTGGTCAAGATTCTAATGATCTTTTTAAGAAAATTAGAAAATACTGGGATACAAATGATTTTCAACATATAGAAATTACAGAATGGGATGGATATCCTGCTGCTAAAACTTCAATAAATAATCCTTTTGCAAAATCAGTTGTTGAGGTAATAAAGGAAATTGAGAATCATGTACCAATCATTTGGCCTCTGACAGGTGGTTCAGGACCCATGTATCTTTTTGAGGGAGTGCCATGCATTTCAATTGGTTGTGGACATTCTAAATCAAATGCACATGCTCCAAATGAGAACATCTACATTGATGATTTTGAAATAGGAATGAAAACTATTGCAAAATTAATTCATGAATTTTAGCTTCAAGAAGGTAGTAATCTCTTATCTTAAAGAAAATTCTTGATTTAATGCGTGAACTCAGAGGTGCCGTTCTTCACATTGTCGAAAGACTCGAACGGTAAAACCTTCATCACCATTCACGCAAATGCAAGTAGTAAAACACCTAAATTAACATTCCTTTTGCGATAAGTTTAATTTATGTCATTCAAATTTAGTTGTAATGATAGAAAACATAACTCAATTTTTAGATAAAAAATATTAATCTACTTCAAAAACTAATCAACTACTCATGTTGTTTGAACGATACAAGAATATGAATAAAGAGCTAGTAGAAGAATATCAAAAACAGTATTCAAGACCACTAAATCTAATCGTTTCAGCCTTATATACTGCAGATTATATCCTGACTTCCTCTGAAGTTAAGTTTGAATTGGAAGATTCAGACAGGAGAAAAGAAATAATCGAATTTTGGACAACATTAACTCTTCAGAATGATGAGATGTGGTATGAAATCACTAATTTAGTTGCATTTGCATATGATTCTGCTTCTTTATTGAGAAAGAGATATTATCATATGCTTGATAGAGGTGTTGCTAAACATATTGCAGCTTCATTAGTAGCAGATTATTATACAAGACACGTTTTGGACTTCATTTCAAGCAAAGGAGGTTTCATTCCTTTGTGGTGGATTACTTATTTATTAGATACTGCACTTTGTCAAACAATTTTTTCCAAGACATTGCAAAAAAGGAGTAATCGTCAAGATATTCTACATTCAAGAGATCATGGAGTTCTCGCAAATATTATAGCTAGTCATTTTGTACCAGAAACAGAAGGTGAACCAAATCCAGCAGTTCCTATTCCTTATTTCAACGATTCATCTATTTTCTATTATATGATTTGGGGAGAAGAAGGTGCAAAAAAAGAAAGGTTCGATACAATTTTTTCAGGAATGAAAGTAGCTAGTTTGAATAAAGAATTTAAGAGATGTGTCCCTCACATTGGTATAAAAGCTCCACATATTCTGAAATATTTGAGAAACACTGTCAAAGTCTCTTCATCTCCAACACCAATTAATTTTTTTGTTGTTCATGCTAAAACTGAAATTGGTGAGGGGTGGATTGGTCTTGTCAGTCCTTTAGATGATATTAACCTAAAAGAAATAGAAGCACTTTTACAACTTAAACTACTAGATATGCAAGGTTTTGATAAGTTCAAGAATAACCTACCTATTATTGAAATTTTGAAGAGAAAAAAAGAAGAACGAGTGAAAGTCGAAGAAAAAATAGAGAGAGAAGAGAAAGGATTAATGGCAAAAATTGCTAGTAAAATAACATCTTTATTCAAGAAAAGCGAAGCTCCTAAACCAGTATCCATTGCAAAAATACAACCTATAGATACCTGGTCAAAACTATTCCTTGATGAGATTCTAATGGCAAGCGTTTCAGGTGTTGATTTAGGATTGGAAATTTATGATTCTTACAGAGAGGATGATTTTGTAATTAGTGGAGTAATAGAATCTGAACAGAAAGAATTACAACCAACAGTATTCTACTCTGAAAAAAGTATTGACTTTCCTTCTGAATTTCTTGATCCAATTATCTATTTTATAGATATCTCTAAAACATTCATATCTGCAAGTACTAAAAGTGACATAATATCAATAATTCCTGAAGAGGCTTTATACGAAGATAAATTTGATGCAAATAGAACTCGCTTAGTGGAATTTGCTTTTGCAGAAAAACTACTAGTCGGATTACTTGCAGAAAAATACTCAACGGTTATGACAACTGGAGAATCTACATACCAAAGACGTTCAATCCTTCGAAAAGCCAATGAAATCCAAAAAGCTCGAAGGGTTAATAATATGATTGATGTTGGAAAAAGAACGATATCACGAGAAATTAATTGGGATACAGTTAGTCAAAGTTATGAAGAAAAACCCTTGTTCTTCTTAAAGAAATAATTAAATCTATAATCCATGATTTAATTATTCAATTTTCTTTTTTCTTTTGCGGATAAAAATATTACAAACTATTTATTAATCAAAGAGGATTATATTCTAGAGAATCTGAGATATGGGCTAGGGGAAATCAGCCATGAATGAACATGAAGCAAGTGCAAACTACTATTTTTCAAGAGGAAAAGAAGGTTTTCTTAAAGAAAACTATCAAGGCTGCATAAAGGACTTGATTTATGCTCAAGAGATGTATTCCTCAATTGGAAAAAAGGATATGTCTGCTGAAACCCTATATATGCTCGCAACTTCATACTTTCAGATCAACCAATTTACACAAGCAAGACAAATGTTCTCATTAGCAATTACAAGATTTAAGGAGCTCAAAAATCTAACAAGAATAGGTGAGTGCGCTCTTAAGCTCGGTGAAATCTACAGATCAGAAGGGAATTTTAAGAGGAGTAAACAATTCTTGGCAGAAGCTATTGAAATATATACACAGCTGGGAGATTTAGAAAAA
>JAEOTG010000197.1 GCA_016839985.1 Candidatus Heimdallarchaeota archaeon
AAGAAGATTAAAGCAAATAGGATAAATCCTCCTCCTATTCCTATACCAATATACAACCATACACTCATTTAATCCACATGATTTAACAGCTTATTTAGTTATTTAAACTTAAGCAAAACATTTCCAAAAAACATCAGAAGTAATCTATTTGTGATATATGGGAACTTTTTTAACAAATGGATTAAATAATCACATGAACTGAATAAGATTAGTTCAATGTTTCAAAATTAAGATGAATCAAATCAAAAACAAAAATCAAATGTAATAATAAAGCTTACATGAAATTTACAATAAATAGATGGATATTATAATTTAATACTCCTATCACGATTACAAATTTACCTTAAAATCACAAATACACAGGAAGTTGTGTATTCAATGTATTTAGAGAAAAAGAAGTTAAATTAAAGCAAGTATTAGGGTAGGGGGTATTATAATATCCAAGGATTTCATCGTAAATTACATACTACAAAAGACGACATATTCATTTGCTAAAGGTGAAATACATGGGAACTAAAAACGACACTTCAACTACAAAATATGAAATAAGAGCATTATTTGAAATAGATGGAGTTGTGGAGAAACCTGATATCATAGGGGGATTATATGGACAACTTGATGGTCTTCTTAGTGAAAATCTTGATATCCGCGAACTCCAAAAAACAGGTCGAATAGGAAGAATAAATGTTGAACTTTCAAGCAGTAAAGGAAAAACTAAAGGTAAAATAATAATCCCTTCAAGTCTTCAAAGAATGGAAACAGCTATTTTAGCAGCAGCTGTTGAAACAGTGGATCGTGTGGGTCCATGTTCATGTAAAATTAAATTAGAAGAAATTGTTGATATAAGAATTAAGAAAAGGCAATCAATTGTTGATCGTGCTTCAGAGATTATTCGAGAGTGGGATCAAAATGTTAGTCCTTTTTCTTCTACTGTTAGTTTAGAAGTTGAAAAACCATCTAAAGTTAGTCAGATTATGAATATTGGTAAAGAAGGTTTTTCAGCTGGTCAGAGTTTTGAAAAGGAAAAGAAAGTAATTCTTGTAGAGGGAAGAGCTGATGTTGTAAATCTCCTAAAATATGGTATCGATAATACCATTGCAGTAGATGGTACAAGCATCTCTCCCAAACTTGTTGATTTAATAAAGAAAAAAACAGTAACGGCTTTCTTGGATGGGGATAGAGGAGGAGATTTAATACTCAAGGAATTACTACAAGTAGCTCATGTTGAATATGTTGCAAGAGCACCTAAAGGTAAAGAAGTTGAGGATTTAAATGAAAAAGAAACAAAGAAAGCTTTAGACGATGCTGTTTCTATAGAAAAAGCTGTTTTTCTAACTGGTGTTGATAAAGGGTTAACAGTAAAAGAATTTGATGAGAAAACAAAGCCACAAAAGAAAAAGAAACTAAAGATTCTAAAACCAAGAAAAGAACCAGAAATTAAGGAAAAAGAAGAAATCAAACCTTCCAAAGAACTAGAGAAAAAGAAACCTGTTTCTACTCCAACTCCAAAACCTTCAACACCTTCAAGACCTTACACTCCAAAACCTTCAACACCTTCAAGATCTTACACTCCAAAACCTAAACCACAAAGATCTGGGCAGAGACAACCTTCAAGACAAGTAACTCAAAGATCTTCTTCTGTAACTTCAAGAAGACCTCCAACAAGAACATCTACTCAAAGACCACCTAGAAGGGAAATAAGAAAAGTACAATTACCTGAATACTTGACTAAAACTGTTAGTGATATTAAAACAAAGTTAGAGGTTGTAGTCTTTGATGATAATGAAAAAGAAATTCTAAGAAGTACAACCGCAAACATCTATGAAGAGTTAGATAAAATTGAGAAAGCAAACACGATAGTAATTGATGGTGTTATAACTCAAAGATTACTTGAAAAAGCATACTCAAAAGGAATAAAAACTGTAATAGGTGCTAGAAAAGGGGAAATCTCAAAAAAACCCACGAATGTAAAGGTTATAGAATTTAAAAACATTTAATTCTTCCTTTTTTTTTATTTAATGCCAAAAACTTTAAGAGCAAATTTTAATTTTTTTAACAAGAGTTGATGCCCTTGGAATATCAATAACTTTAAACTATAGTTTTTTTAACAAGGTTATTGTAGGGCAAAAAATATTCAATATTTCAAAGATTCTTGGTGATGAATTATGTCAATTGATGAAAAAATGAAACTTATTACTAAAAATGCAGAAGAAATAATATTGGAATCAGAAATTAGGAAAATAATTGAAGAAAAAAAGAAACCAAGAACTTACATAGGTTTTGAACTTTCTGGATTAGTTCACTTAGGAACTGGAGTAATCTGTGGAAACAAACTGAAAGATTTAGCTGCAGCAGGATTTGAAACTATAGTTTTTCTTGCAGACTGGCATAGTTGGATTAATAACAAACTTGGAGCAGATATGGATAAAATTAGTATAGCTGGTGAATATTTTCAAAAAGCCTTCGAATCTATTGGAGTGAAAGGACCTAATATCCAATATCTTTGGGCATCTGATTTAGTCGAAAAAAGCGATTATTGGGCAAAAGTTATACGAGTTGCAAAAGCAAACACTTTGTCTAGAATACTGAGGACTATGCCTATAATGGGAAGAAAATCAGAAGGAGAAATGGAATCAGCTTTTCTCTACTACCCAGCAATGCAAGTAGCTGATATATATGACATGGAACTTGATTTAGCCGTTGGAGGAATGGACCAGAGAAAAGCACATATGTTAGCAAGAGATACAGCTGAGAAATTGGATTATACAAAACCTGCATGTCTTCATACTCCATTATTAACAGGTTTAGAAGGATATGGTAAGAAAATGGATGCAGAAGCTGTTCCTGATTTATCAATGCAAATAGATGCTAAGATGAGCAAATCCAAACCAGATACCTGCATTTTCGTTCATGACAGTGAAGAGGAGATTCTAAGAAAAATCAAAAAAGCGCAGTGCCCTCCAAAACAGTTAGTAGGAAATCCTATTACTGAAATGGTTCAATATATCGTATTTGATGTATATGATAATTTCAAGATAGAACGCGATGAAAAATTCGGTGGTGATGTAGATTTTCATTCATTTAATGAATTCAAGGAATCTTATTCACAAGGAGAAATTCATCCAAAGGACCTAAAGAAAAATTTAGCTGAAGTATTAAGTAAAATGTTGAAACCATCAAGAGATTTCTTCGATAAACATCAAGACTTAGTTGAAACTGTAAAACAATTATAATCCCT
>JAEOTG010000198.1 GCA_016839985.1 Candidatus Heimdallarchaeota archaeon
CCTACTGATCCTTTTCGACAAACTTCAGGAGTAACTCCTTTATTTAACATTTCAACAAATGTTTCTGCAATAATGGGTCTATTTCCCGAATAACCATTTGCTAAAACATTTATTCTACCTAATATCGCTGCACGAACATGCTCTATTGGTGCAGCTTCTCCAATTCCTGCAGCATGATTGTATATCAAATACTTCTGAAACAACAAAACTTCATCATCTGATAAAACAACTTCAGAGAATTCTCCAATTCCAGTTGTAATTCCATACATAATTTCTTTTGCAGCAATTTTCTCTTCTAGCATTTCTCTGTTTTTTATCATTCGCTCCATTGCATCAGGATGTATTTCTACTTCTTCGTTGTATCGTGATACATTAACAACATCTTCAATTGTCATTCCCTTACCAGTAATTACATAAGTCATATTGTAATCCCACAATTTTATTATTAAAAATCTTTTTGAATTCCGCTTAAAATTTTTGTCCAATGTATCTAAATAAAAAATTCTATACTTTTTACTTGGGAAAACAAAATCAATATATAGCATAGTATCAAAAAATATTAGATAAATATGGGGTATGAAATTGTAGTCCTAGATGGGGATTCGTTAACAATAAATGATTTAGTTGGTATTACTCGTTGTGGAAAATCAGTTAAGATGAGTGAGGAAGGGGTAAGAAAAATAAAAAAAGCAAGGAAAATAATTGAAGAGAAGCTTGATAAAAACGAAACCATTTATGGTGTTTCAACAGGTTTTGGAAAGCTAGCTAATACAATTATTTCTCCATCTGAGAGGGAAACACTACAAAAGAATCTAATAAAATCACATAGTATTGGTTTTGGTCCTTATCTCCCAGATGAGATCGTTTTAGGTGCAATGGTCATAGAACTAAATTCCTTTTGTAAAGGAGGTAGTGGTATCCGAATTGAATTAGCTGAAATGATTGAGATATTAATCAATAAGAGAGTTATTCCATTAGTTCCAAGCATTGGTTCTTTGGGAGCTAGTGGGGATTTATCTCCTTTAGCATACATTGCAAGAATATTCATAGGGGAGGGGAAAGCACGATTCGAAAATGAAGTTATAAATGGATCTGAAATTCTTTCAAAACTCAATTTGACTCCAATCGAATTAAGTGCTAAAGAAGGAATATCTTTAATCAATGGAACACATGTTCTTACATCCTTTGCTGCACATACTGTTTTTGATTCATTAAGTATTTTAGAAAATTCAGTTATCGCAGTATGTTTAACTCTAGAAGCATTTGAAGGGAACTTCAATGCATTCTCATCGTTTATTATGAATTTACGTCCTCATAAGGGACAAATGAGGTTTGCTAAAGCAGTTCTTAATGTCCTTCAAGGCAGTAATTTACAAAATAAACAACAAAAAAGAGTTCAAGATCCTTACTCAATCAGATGTTCTCCTCAAGTTCATGGAGCAATACTAGATGTTGTTGAACATTGCAAAAAGCTTGTTGAAATTGAAATTAACTCAACTACAGATAATCCATTGATCGATATAGAAACTTCAGAGGTAGCTTCTAACGGTAATTTTCATGGTGAACCTATTGGGCTTGCAATGGATTACTTAGGCATAGCTTTAACTGACTTAGGAAACATTTCTGAGAGAAGAGTGAATCTTCTATTAGATTCATCAATTTCAGGTCTTCCCTCATTTCTAATCAAAAAATCCGGTTTAAACTCAGGATTAATGATGCTTCAGTACGCTGATGCTGCAATTTCTGCAGAAAATAAAGTCCTCGCATCTCCAGCTTCTATTGATAATATCTCTGTATCTGCTAATCAGGAAGATCATGTTTCAATGGGTTTCACCGCAAGTAAGAAAGCATACGAAATAGCAAAGAATATTGTACAAATGATAGCAATTGAATTCTATACAACATATCAAGCTCTAGGCTTCAAAGAAACCAGCAATGCATCAGAAGCTATTCAGGATGTTTACAATTTCATTAACAAAACTCTACCTCCAATGAAAGAGGATAAATTTTTTGATGAGGATGTTAGATGGATTGTAGATAAAATCGAAGAACATGCTTTTACTAATATAGTCAAAGAAAAGATAGGAAGAATCCTTGGTGATAGTGAGTGAGATTTTCTGTTATAGGTGATCTACATGGAAGTATTTCCAATTTGAGACAAATTATTAGAAAAATACGTAAAACAGATGCTCTTTTTATCACAGGAGATATTACTGGAACCATATCATATTCTTTAGTTTTAAAATCAATTCTTAAAAGTAAGAAGATATCTAGAGAGAAATATACTGAACTAGTTTATAACCAATATCTTCCTCAATTTATTAAATTTCAAATTAAATCTGCAAAAAAAATATTTGATTTACTTTCTAAGGCTAATATTCCAGTTTTCTATACACACGGTAACAGTGATGCAAAGGAAGTTCGAGAAGTATTTGAAGAGTATTCTAAAAATAATTCTAAGTTCTTTTATCTTGGAAATTCTGTAATTAGGTATAAAGATTGGATTATTGTAGGTTATGGGTATTGTTCTCCAGCTGAATATAGAACGCCTTTTCAAACTCCAGGAGAAAAGAAAAAAAAGGAAATAAAAGAAGATTTGCAGCAATTGGAAACTAAAATTCAGGAACTGATAGAGAATGAAGAAAATATTCTTTTTGGTATTTTTCATGAACCTCCAAAAGATTCCAAATTGGACTATGTTGCTCGAAAATCAAATCATGTTGGCAATGAGTTAATAAAAAACCATGTTTCCAAAAATCCATACAATTTCATTTTTTCAGGGCATATTCATGAATCACAAAATTATGATATCCAGAATAGTACAATTTTTGTTAATCCAGGTCCTCTTGTTAATAGAGAATGGGCTATTATTTATCCTGAAGAGATGAGTGTTTCTCTGAAAAAAATACGTATTCCCCTCTCCAGTAAAGGTCTCATTTATCGCAGTCGAGAAATCTTCAAGTGAATCATTGAAGATATAACCAAAAATTTAATAAGGATGTGTTTTTACTGTATTTTACTCAAATTCAGTTAAAAGGAGATTCACATGATACCTGTTGTTGATATAGATATCAAAGAACTAGAGATTGAAGCTGTGAAAAAAGTTGTTGAAAGTAGATTTCTAATTGAAGGTAAACATGCTCGTTCATTTGAAGAAAAATTTTCTAAATTCACTAGATCTAAATTCACAACAACTATTGTTAATGGAACTGCTGCACTTCACTTGGCTTTAGTTGCTTTAGATATTGGTCCTAAAGATGAGGTTATAACAACACCTTATACGTTTATTGCTTCCTCAAATACTATTCTACATGCTGGAGCAATACCTATTTTTGTTGATGTTGATTCTGAAACCTACAATATAGATCCTGAAAAGATAGAAGAAAAGATGACAAAGAAAACAAAAGCCATAATGCCTGTACATATTTTCGGTAATCCCTGTGATATGAAAACTTTGGCAGATATCGCAGAAGACCGCGATTTAGTAATTATTGAAGATTGTGCTCAAGCTCATGGTGCGCTCATTGATGGAACTCATGTAGGAAATTTTGGTGATATTGGTTGTTATTCTTTTTATGGTACTAAAAATCTAATTGGTGGTGAAGGTGGAGCTATTACAACAAATAATGAAGAACTTTTTGAAAAAATAAAAAGCATCAAAAATCATGGTCGCAGTTCTGCTGGAGGTTATGCACATTATTTAATAGGTTATAACTATCGTATGACAGATATGACAGCGGCTATTATGAATGTGCAAATGGATAGAGCTGAAGAAATTTTATCCAAAAGACACTACAATGGAGGTATGTATAGGAAACTTCTAGGTAATCTTGAAGACATCAAAGTACAAAAAATATTACCAGGTCATACTCATTCTGATTATATAATGGCCCCACTTCTTGTAAAAGAAGGTATTTCTCAAGAACAAATTATAGAACATCTAAAATCAAAGAATATAGGTTCACGCGCATTCTATACAATGTTATGCTATCAGCAACCATGTTACAAGGAATTGTCTAAATGGCATCTATCTAGAGTAATAGAGTATCCTGATTATTCAGAAGTAAAATGCTCAAATGCTGAATCAATAGCTAAACTTCATTTTGAGTTACCAATGGTTACTTCTTTGAGTGATGAAAATATTAATTATATCATCGAAACATTGCATGATTTCTTTGAAAAATAGACTCAAATACATAATGGAGCCTAATAACATAGGTTCAGTACCATTTTTTTTAGACAAATTTAAGTTAGAATTAGCGAAAACCTTTTTTGATTATAGGTGTAATTAGGGTGAGTATTATGAGTGACGCTGAAGAAGAGGAATTTCCATTATATATGGGTTCAGTGAGCATAACAGAGAATGATTTTGTTGAGATAACAATAATCTACAAAGGAGAAATCAAAGACATAAATAATGTTTACTTGATAGGAAATAAGAATAACCTAAGTTCAGACATTACAGAAGCTAGAGTTTTCTTAAAAGAAAAAGGTTCTTACACAATCACATTTCCCATCTGGGAAGACTGTTCATTTCAAGCAGTAGTAGAGAAACAAGGAAAATATATTTATGAACCAGGTGAAGTTCATAATGCTGTTTTTAGGGGAAAAGGAGTTTTTCTCGATTTACGAAAGATTTACCATCTAACAAAGGATCTCGCAAAACCTAAAGAAACTAAGGAAAAGAAGAAAAAAGCTGACACAAAGAAAAAAGAAAAAGATGTAGTTGAAGAAAAAACTACTCTTCCAGCAGCATATGATGAAACAAATTTACTTTCTTTACAACCCAAGGATTTCAGAATGTTCAAACCTGAACTAAAAAATAATCTTCTACAGTTGTTAGATTATCTTGCTAATGATAAATGCCAACAACTGATTGTTGATGGAGTTATCCTTCCAGATATCGCAAGATCTCTAAAGATCTGTATAGCTGAAGAGGAGAGAGCTTCAGTGTATAATGTTTGTTTTCCTGTAGTAGTATTTGTTGAAAAAGCGTTGATACTAAGTGGAATGATTCATAATCAGATATTAAACGATGAGAAATTTGAAAGATACAGAAAAGAAGTAGTTGAAAAAATAGATGAAGTAAGGAAAATCATCAATAGTACAGAGTTCCAGATTTCAACGGAATTAATAAAAAAAGAGTATGATGATGATGTTCATGAACTGAAAATGAGATTGAGAAAAGAAATTTAATCAGAAAGGATTATGTTGATTTTTTTTAGTGAATACTGGTGATAACCAGTTAGTACTTTTATATAACCATTTTTTATGTCAGTTAATTCCAAAGGCTCATCAAGGTCTAATTCCAAGTTATTGATTGTTTCTAGCTTTTGTTCTGAGGATACAATCACAATTTTATTTTCTTTAGTATTTTTTAAAACTCTTGAGCTTATTTGTTGATTTCCTCGTCCTAGTAGAAAACCCTGTCCGCCTATTGGTGTAAGAATTATTTGAATACTCTGATCTTTTGATTTTTGATAAAGAGTTTCCTCATCTACATCTCTATGTTGAATTTTACCATCGACTAGAATATCCACTCCTAAAAGTGTTTTTTCAACATCAAGAGTTTTTAATACATGAAAAACTGTGCTTCCAGTTCCCAAAACTGTAATTCCTTGTAGAATATTAAATTCCTCCTTAAGTTCTAAAGAGATTGATTCGTAAACTTCAATAGAATTAACAGAAGAGGAGATTTTTCCTCCTTGTATTAAACCAGCTTTTTGTGGGACCATTAGGTGTCCATATAATGTAGCTTGTACTTTGTTTTCTCTGAAAAGGTCTTCATTAACATCCATTACATCTTCTGGTGAGTAAGTAAGATCCCCATTGGTCA
>JAEOTG010000199.1 GCA_016839985.1 Candidatus Heimdallarchaeota archaeon
ATTACCAGTTCTTTTAGGTTTATTCTGGTAAAATCCCATGAAAGGAAGACCAAAGTTAGTTGGTTCAGTAATAAAAAGATCTCCTGCAAAAAGAACCTTTTCAAGTGGAAAATAAACAATACTGAATCCTATACTATGCCCCCCTACATGATGAAATTCTAAACATAATTCCTCTTCCTTAATTATCAAATCCCGCTCAAATAGTTCTTTCTTCCATTTGCTAAAACTAATACTTTTAGGCATGTTATCTATACACTTCTGACTTGCAATGAGTGTGAGATCTTTGAAAGCCTCTCGTCCATTTCTATGATCATTATGTGTATGTGTTAAGAATAAATATTGCACTGGAATCTTGAAGTGTGTTTCCAATTCTTTACGTAGAGCAGTTCCCGCTTCTAACGAATCACCACTGTCTATAGCAATTGAATATTTACCAAGAGAAATCCCTCCCAAAACGCACGATCTACTTACATATTGTGTTTTTATGTCAACAACAACATGCTCTGATATCTTTTTCAATTTAGACATCTCTTTTCCTGTTTACGACAATTAGAATCCTTATATCATTTGTTCTTTTAATTCTAGCTTCTAAAACAACTATCTCCTTTGTAGTATCTGAATATACAATTTTTTTTGCTGGTTAGTTATCTTTTCGACCAATCTATTCAAACCTTCATTCTTTGCTATCTCTCTAGCTTCCTCTAGTAGATTTTCTGCATGCATCAAATTTTCTCCTTGCATTGAATGTTGAGCTCTAAGCCATATGGTCAAAAGACGAATATTTTTAGATTCTATACGTAAGCTGTATGATGTCTGTTTTTGACTGTTAGCTATCTCTTCTAATTTATTTGAATAGTTTTCAAGTTCTTCTAATACCTCAACATTTTCTGATAAACTGAATTCATTCATAAGAAGTTCGCATAAATTGATCAAAGCAATTACTTTAATGTTGTAGTAATAAATCTCTTCTTCAACAACATCTGCAAGGATGTCTATTGCACTCATCCAGTTTTTAGGACGAGTACTAGCTTTTAGAACTAAAGCTCTTGCTATTCTATAGTACTGGTCATGTACTTTTTGAGGATCCTTATATACTGCTTCCTCTATTTGCGCTAGATATTTGTTATATAATCCTTCATCATTCTTATCAATTGCAACATTTAACATAAGAAATAGAGTTCTAATAGGTAGATAGTAATAATCCGATTGTAATCTTACCTTTAAGCACTTCTCAAGATAATCTAAAGCAAGGTCATACTCTCCTTTTATTTGACAAATCTTACCTAAATTTTCATAGTTAAAGGAATTGACAAACAAGAGATTGTATTCTTCATAATCTTCTATTGCAGCTAAGCTATATTCTAAAGCCTTGTCAATTTGACTGGCATCTATAAGCATTCCAGCTAAAAAACTTGCATGAGTTACAATAAGCCATCTATTTCCTAATTCCACATTAATATTATATACCTCTTCTTGAAATTCTAAGGCTTTATCGAGATTGCCTTCATACCATTCGACCATTGCTTTACCCCAAATAACGAAGCTTAAGTCACGAGGATTTTTTCCTATTTGTCTCTCAAGTTGAGGTAATATTCTTTTGTATATTTCTACTCCTTCAAAAATTAACCCGCAGCTCAAGTAATTCATGCCTAGTATGAATTCAAAATAAACAATTGGCAATCCATATTTTTGATAGATTTTTATGGCTTCATCAAGGTACTCTTGACTTTGCTTATATTTCCCTAAACCTATAGCAGCTTCCGCAAGATCACCATATAACAGAGCTGAAGCTGAATCATTCTTCATTTTTATTGATGTTTCTAATGCTTTGTAAAATTGATCGTGAGCTTCAACGTACTCTCCTCTTGATGCTTCATTTCTCCCATTAGTTGTATACAAAAACATTAGTAGATTGTTGTTATCAACGTTCTTAGCCAATAACATACTTTGTTCTAATGTTTCTTGAGCAAGATTATAGTTACCCTTGAAATTTTGTTGTAATCCTTTATATGCAAGAAACCAAGCTTTTCGTAAAATAAAATCCTTATTACTAGGATCCTCTTTCTCAATAATCTCAATCCCTCTTCTAGTTATTGTTAGAATGTCGTCGTATCTTTCAATCATTGTCAAGTAATCTGTTTTCACAATTAAGGCATCAAGTAAAACAAGCTTCTCTTCAAGATGTTCGCTTTCACCAATGGTTTGTTCTAAAATCTCCAATCCCTCTTTCCATTTATCCATCCTTCTAATTAAATCTGCTCGTAGAATATCTGATCTTAATTCTTCTTCCTTAGACAAGTTTCCCTTTTTTTCGAATTCCTCAAGCTTAAGGTAAGCTTCTTGATATTTTTGAAATCGAGATAGTTTTTCAATCTCTAGAAGCTCCTTATTACTACCGCCTAACAAAGAATTAACATCCAAATAGCTGTACAAAAATAGTTTACTTCTTGCTACACTTAAGTATTATCTAAAAAGGAAAGAAGTTATTCTATTACTTTTCTTTTGGTAGGGGTTTCGCTTTTTTCTCTTTTATTTGCTTCTCCAATTCCTCTACTTTAGCTTCAAATAAATCTATACTTACTTCTCTTTTATCTAATCTGCCTCTACTGTCTAGTTCAGCTTCCAATAGGTAGAGAAGTGTTTGTTGTTGGTTGGATTCTTGAGACAAGTTTACAATACTTTCAACATCCTCATTTAACATATTAAGAAGATCCTTAGAAGATAATTCTTCTGGAGAATGCAAATAATCGAGATTGATTGTTTTTACTATTAAATTGAGAATTTGGATTTTCAGTAAAGTGTTAATATCTGTTTTTTCTCGTAAATTACCTGATATTTGTTCTAATTCTTGTGTTCCCATTAAAGCTATTTCATTTGGAGTTATTTTAGACCAAAAATAAGAATCATATTCAGGTAAATCTAATTCTTTAAGGATTTTTTTTTGTTCAGGAGAAAGATCCTTTCCACTCTGAAGTTCTTTAACTCTCTCTTCCAGTTCCCTCATTTTCTGTTTTTTTCGTTCATAATATGCCTTTTGTCTAGCATACTTTTCCTCTTTCGGGTATTTCCTAGGTCTTCCACCCTTACTTTTTGTTTCAGGCATTATACCAACACATAGAACAATTAGATATAGAGATTTAAAAATATTTTCGTAATTATACAAAACCTTTATATACTCCTTACCACACAGTAAAGTAAAAGGGTTTTGTAATATTACAAAACATTAAAGTGATAAGAATGAAGATAAAAAGAATAAAAATTAAAAAGAATATGTATGGAATACTGGTATGCAGTGTGGTTTTTTTTAGCGTTATTTATGCTCCTTACACAACACCAGCACTTAATACAATATCACTAAAACAAATTTCTCCTCTTAATTTAACTACTCATGAGGTTATTTGTATAACTTGTGATCAGAATTTTACAGACTATAGTTTCCCAGGTGCAGGAACTCCTGGTGATCCTTACAGAATAGAGAACTTGAAGATTGATGCAACAGCTGGTATAGGTATTCGTATTAACGGAACAACAGTAAATTTTGTCATTCGTAACTGTTATATTGAAGCATTATCTCATGCAATAGAAATTAAAGATACAAGCGAAAATACTGTAGTTATTGAAAATAATGTTTGTATAAACAGTGTTCATGGAATTAAACTAGTAAATTCCCCCAAAACAATAGTGAATAATAATAACTGTAGTTATAACATGGGAACTGCTATATATATTGAAAGAAGTGATTATTCAGAAATTGAAAACAATATAATTAGTACTAATATAGAATATGGAGTTTATTTCCGAGAATCTAGTTACATTACAGTCTATAATAATACCCTTACATCAAACAGCTTGATATCCATTTATTCTCATTGGTCAAATGATAGTGCTATTCTCAATAATACCTGTATGCACTCAGATAACTGGTTCATTTATATCCGCAATTCAGAGTATATTGTAAGTAAATATAATAGACTTTACAATAGTACCAAATGGGAAGGTATTCTCGTTTCTGATAGTGCTAATTGTCTCATTTCGTATAACTTGATACAGAATTGTGAAGGTGGAATACATTTGGCAATGGAATCAGAAAACAATGTTTTTCATCACAATACTCTTGTAAATAATCATTTTACCATCCTAGGAGAAGATTCACATCAAGCTTCTGATTGGGGTATAGGTAATATTTGGTACGATACCACTTCTAATGAAGGAAATTACTGGGATGATTGGGATGGTGAAGGTGAGTACGAGTTATTGGGCGAATCAAATTCTGCTGATCCTTATCCTCTAAGCGAACCCACTATGGAACCCTTTGGAGAAGAAAAAGCAAGTTTCCCATTTGCTTTCATTCTACCAATCTTGGTTATTACTGCTTTACTATTTAAGAAACCAAAGAAAATAAGAGTAGAAAAATCAATCAAGAGATAATTATTCCAGACACAAAACAAAATGTTTCAAAATTTCTTTTTTCTTTTTTAAACTCCTTAAAATTCCCTCATTTTGAGGTTTTTAAAATTAAATAAGACTTGGAAACATATCTACTAATTCATGAATAGAAGTTAGAATAATATCTGGATTCAATTGCTTGATTGAGTTTTCTGTATATTTTCCAGTATCTCCTAGGATAGCAATAGTCCTTATTCCTGCAGCTTGACCTGCTTTAATATCTTGTGGGAAGTCTCCAATCATAACACACTTCTTAGGATCTATCTTTAGTTTTTTAATTGCAGCAAAAACTGAATCTGGATAGGGTTTTATTCTTTTTACCATATTTCTTGTTACTATTGCATCAAATTTCTTTAAAGCTTTCAATTTCTTCCTTGCTATTTTCAAGGTGTCATTGCTTGCGTTAGTAACTAGAGCTAATTTATACCCTCGAGAATGAAGCAGGTCTAAAATTTCTTCTACTCCGTCAAGTGGTTCAACTTCTTTAAAAGCTAAAGGATCTTTTCTAACCAATCTCATAGCTCGAAAGATGTCGATTAAAGATAAATTTGAATCTTTAATTGCTTTAAAGAAAGTCTTTATTTTAATTATTCTTGAACTCCCCATTGAATTTTCAACAATTCTCATGATTGTTTTATCAAAAACCTCTTGCCTTTTCTTTCTATCATGGTTGGGCTTAAGTTTATCAATAGCCCTAAAGAATGGTTCCCAATATCGTTTACCCAGATTAGTGAGAGTTCCATCCATGTCAAACAACAGAGTGTCTATGTTCTGAAAGGCATTCATCGTTGTGAAAAATTTGATATGCATTTAAAAAGACTATTTTATTCACAATTTTTATTTCACATGAAATTTAATAAAATTAACATTAAAAGTTCTGAGAATAATAATTTTTAATTTTAAGCTTATAATACTTTAATTTTTTAAAGAAAAATAATAATATCTTAGCTTCTTTTTGTTACTGTGTCATCAAATCTTGGTGAATGGAATGAAATATATAAAAACTACATTAATTACATCTATTATTCTTCTAAGTCTATTTCTTGGTTTTCTTATTCCACCAACTTCGGTTTTTTCAACAAAATCTATTGATTTATTACTAGACTATACACCTGAAACTACAGTAGAACTATCATGCCCTATAGATCCTCCCGCTTATGGTAAAGGAGAACATTGGGCAATAATAATTGGTATAAGTGATTACAAAGCTATTGGAGATCTTAATTTTTGTGATGATGATGCAAATGATTGGTATTTATACCTAACAGAACTTGGATATGAACATATTCTGGTTTTTGGTGATAATTCTAGTTATTATTATCAATATGATGGTTTAGCTACTGAATATAATGTAAAACAAGCTCTTTATTATGTTGTTTCTAATGCTGGTACAAAAGATTCTATCTCCTTTATTACATCAGGACATGGGTCTACTGGAGGTAAAGGTGCTAGTCTTCTTTGTATGTGGGATTATGGTATGCCTGAGAATGGTGAAGATGGACGTTTCTGGGACTTTGAACTAGCTCCAATTTTCGAATTGGCAGTTGCTGAACAGATTTTTGTTTTTATAGATCACTGTTTTGCAGGAGGTTTTGGTCCTGAATTACTCAGCATTTCTAATAGCGAAAAAATCTATTTTGGAGCTGCTTGCACAGATAAAGGATTAGGCTGGGATGCTCCTGAATTTAATAACGGTTTATGGACATACTATTTTCTCGAATTTACTTTAATAGATTATTTTAACTCAAATCCTAGAACAACAATGGAAGAAGCTTTTGATTACGCCTCTGCAAACTTCAAATTTCAAAACGGAGTTATGATACCTGAAGAATATGATGGAAACTTAGACGAATTCTTTCTTTTAGTATAATTTCCTTTTTCTCTTTTTTTTTCAATTCTTCTCTAGTTATAAATAATTATGGCACCGATTTGGGAAATGTTTTTTATAACAATATTTTATGAAAATTTCATAGGCTGATTATCATGTCACCCTTCAATACAGATTTGTTCTTTGGGCTACTGATAGGTTTTATATCATACATAATGCTGTATGTTGGAAAAGGAATTCAAAAATATGCAATTGAAGGATTTAAGGTTGATAAAACAATAAAAAGCAAACATTCTGGTGTGTGGATTTTTGGGACAGTATTAACAGCTTCTTTTATGTTTATACAATGGATCCCACTTGCTGTTTTTCATACTCCTATGAATTTAATCGCGCCTTTAGAAGGGATTGGGATGATCAGTCTATTCGTTTTCTCTTTTATAGTGTTAAAAGAGCCATTTTCAAAATCTGAGATTACAGGTGCTGTAATCATTATTACGGGAACAGTATTAATAAATGTGGTAGCAAGAGCACCCGAGGAATTACAGCGAGAAGAATTTACACTTTTTAATTTCTTAATTGCTTTAGGCATAATATTAATACTTTCAATAATTATCGGCATTTTTGCTTTCCGTAAACCTTCCTTTATCAAAGGGGTGTTATTAGGTTTAACTGCTGGAAGTTTCATGGCTCTTCAAACACTTGCTAAAAGGGTTTCAGATATCAATGAACTTGCATTAATATTCACATTTGTAACATTTGCTTTTGCTATACTCACACTTGGATTTACACAATTTGCATTTACTATGGCTAGAGCGAACTTTGTAGTTCCTAGTTTTGCATCAATGAGTATAATATTTACAATTGTATTTGGATTACTAATAATTAATGAAACAATAGTGACTATCCAAATAATTGGTATAGTCTGTATTGTAATAGGAATAGTAATAATGAATCTAAAAAACATCATAATCAAAGAAGAAAAAGAAACTTCTCAGACTATCTCTTCTTTAGAGAAAGAAGAGCAACAAATTGGTTAAAATCCATAAAATACTCACTTTTATTGCATACATCACTTAAGTTTAAATACCTCTAATTTTCTTATGCTTATGGATTCTGAGAACAGGAAATGTTCATCATGTGGTGCAGACAAAATCAGTGCATACTGGACTTTCCAAAAAAGTGCTTATTGTTCTTTCAGATGTTATGCAAAAAGCAATGCACGTCTTCTCCTGTTCTTATCAATATTTTTTGGAGTGCTATTTGTAGGATCTATGGTAGGATTAATTCTTGCAAATGTTTCCCCTGCTGTTCATACACCATTTATTATCGGTCTAATATTTGGACCAATTCCTGGTATTGTAATTTCTATTCTAGGTTTTATCTACAGAAGGGAAGAGAAGTTAAAAGATAATTCTGACATAGCAAATCAATAGAAAGAAATGAATGATTATCTATTTTGTCTGTATATTTTTTCAAGATATTCTCCTAAGGTAATTAAAATGTAACAAATTAGATACAATTATTTTTATAATACTGTACTAAATGATTTTTATTATGAAAATTAAACTTGTAACTGATGCTTCATCTCTTCTTCCTCTCAAAATAATGAAAGAAGAAAATATTGGTTTTTTGGAATCACTTTTGGTTATAGAAGGTAAAGAATATAGAGAATTAACAGAATTAGACAGAACAGAGTTCATTGAAAGTCTTCATGACAAATATCCTTATCCTACTTCTAGTCAGGTTCTTCCTCAAGATGCTGTAGAAGTCTTTAATCAAGCAGTAGCTGAAGGATATGATGAAGTCCTATACTTGGGACTTACTCCCGTCATTTCTAGCCAAATGAATGTAGTTAGATTAGCTGCCAAACGTTTTGAAAAGAAGATTAAGATAACTCATTACCCAACAGAACTAGCTGTTGGTCCTCAAGGGGCAATGGTTTATAATGCTCTAAAACTACTACAACAAGGCAAATCTGTAGAAGAAATCACTTCATACTGTGATAGTATTAAACATGATATTTATTCAATTGGTGTAACAATCGATATCGAATCTCTCTTCAAATCTGGTAAAGTGAAAAGAGGTTCCGCTAAAGGAATATTAGTTTCTTTGCTAAAGATGAAACCTATTGCTCATTTTACAATCGAAGATGGTATGATTGGTATTGGTGCAGGACTTAGTTACAAAAGCGCAATTCAGAAAATGATTGCAGAAATACAAAAAAGAACAGATCCTAAGCTTACATATGATCTTTTCATGTGTGATGCACTAAATCCCGATTTAGTAAAAGAATATGAAAAAGAGATTAATAAAGTAATTAAAATTAATGAAACACACTATTGGGAAATGTCTCCAGTAATGGCTTTGTCTTCTGGAAAAGGAGCAGTGATGGCAACTCTATGTCCAACTCTTAAAGAATAAAGATATGGACAAAATGAGTTTAACTATACTTTATTCCAACAATATTGTTTCATAATATTTAGCTAGGTTTATTTAATACTTTAGCTAAAAATAGTTATGCGATTAAGCAATACTTTAGGAATTATAATAGGTAGTCTTATTGTTATTGGTGGAATAACTGGAGCTATTGTTTACTTTGTTTGGGATGGGGGGATAAATTATGTTGATTATGGAACTTTAAGCGATAGTGAGACTTTCCCTAGTGGCGTTCTAAATCCTAATATCTATATCAATTGCGATGCAACAACCGCAAGTATATACATTACTTCTGATACAATGACAAGTGGAAATATAATAGAGATTGATAATCTTGTTCATGGACCAAAAAAACTAGAAGACGATTATCCTGAAAAAGTTGATTATTGGACAATAAATGATGATGAAGACGGAAATTATACATTAGAATTTATTGAAGCAGATCCAGCTAGAACTATTTATCGTTTTTCCCATGAAATAGAAATAAGAGTTGATTATAAAGCAAAACTCATTCTAGATATGAGTTCTACAACAGGGAGTCTATATGTTGACACATTAAAACATGATGTAGAAATCGAAATTGTGAACCTCCATGTTGCAACTGGGGATATAGAATTGGATTTAGCAGCTGATAATATTGTTACAGGAGATTTATTAATATCAGCAACTACAGGAGACGTTTATCTTGGTTTCGAGGAAAGCATTATTTTAGACGTAGACACATTCCAAGTTACAGTAACGACTGGTGAAGTAGTTTTTGATTTTTATGAACTAAATATTGCCTCAAATCTAGACTTCGGAATTACAATAACTACTGGAGATTTTAGCTTATTCTGGGAACAGAACAGTATATTAACTAACCATACTTTCGATATAACTGCTACAACAGGAAATGTTGACCTACAATTAGATCTAAATGCAAATATTGGCACTATTTTCATTACTTCAATAGTAACTGGAAGTACTGATGTACCCTCTGACACGATAAGTCAAGGTGGATTGGGTCAATTAACATTTGATATAACTATTATAACGGGAAGTATTTCCGCAAACAGAACATAAAAGTTTAGTATAAGTTCTAGAACAGAAAACTAATGAACTCTAGACCTGATTGGGAAAATCCACAAATTACCAGTAGGAATAAAGAAAAAGGACATGTTAGAACAATTCCTTTCACTGATAAACAAACAGCTTTGAAAGGAGGTAATTCTCCTTATTACCTCTCCTTAAATGGTAAATGGAGTTTTCATTATGTTCAAAGGTCTTCAGAACGTCCAAAAGATTTTTACCAAACAAATTTTGATATTAGTAATTGGGAAAAAATTACTGTCCCTGGAACCTTTGAACTTCAAGGATATGGGATGCCATATTATCTCGATGCAACTTATCCACCGAGCTTGAAAACTAGAAATGCTCCAAATATAGATAGAAACGACACTCCTGTTGGATCTTATAAAAGGGAATTCACAATCCCAGAAGATTGGAAAAAAAGAGAAATTTTTATTCATTTTGGAGGTGTAAAATCAGCTTTTTATTTATGGATTAATGGAGAAAAAGTTGGTTACAGTCAGGGATCTATGACACCAGCTGAATTCAATATCACTAAATTCCTAAAGAAAGGAAAGAACCAAGTTGCAGTTGAAGTCTATAAATGGTCAGATGGTTCTTATTTGGAGGATCAAGATTTCTGGTTTCTAGGAGGAATATATAGAGAAGTCTTTCTTTATTCAACACCCAAAGTTCACATTTGGGATTTTTTTGCATCTTGCACAATGGATGCAATTTATAGAGATGCTTTTCTGAAACTAAGAGTAAAAATTCGGAATTTTAGCCATTCAAACTTCCACAGACCAAATCTAGAAATACTCTTGTTAGATAGTAAAAACAACTCAATTCCTTTGAGTCCAACCCTTAAAGCTGAATTGGAAGCGTTTCCCAATACAGAACAAAAGCTGGAATTTGAAACAAAAATACAAAATCCTGAAAAATGGTCAGCTGAAAATCCATACCTTTACAAGCTATTATTCATACTTAAGGATGATAAAGGATTTCCTTTAGAGTATCTCTGCAGTAATTATGGTTTCTGTCAAGTTGAAATCAAAAAAAGTCAAATTTTCATTAATGGTAAATCGATTCTAATAAAAGGTGTTAATAGACATGATTTTGATCCAGATTTTGGTTATACTGTTCCCTATAAGAGAATGGTTCAAGATATTAAGATTATGAAGCAGAATAATATTAACGCTGTTAGAACAAGTCATTATCCGTCTGATCCACACTTTTATGATTTGTGTGATCAATATGGGCTCTATGTTTTAGATGAAGCAAATCTAGAAACTCATGGATTTTTGGGTGAATTCTATTTACGTAAAAAACTAGATAAAAAATGGACTAAAGCAGCTGTTGACCGCATGGAAAGAATGGTAGAACGAGATAAGAATCATCCTTCGGTTTTTATGTGGTCGCTTGGAAATGAAGCTTGTTTTGGTCACCCTCATATCAAAATGAAAGAAGCTGCATTAAAAATCGATTCAACAAGACCTATACACTATGAAAACGATTTTGCGTTAAAAACATCAGATGTCTTTAGTGTGATGTATTTTTCACCGCAAAAAATGGAACAAGTTGGAAATTATAAAATAATAAAATATAGGTTTCTAAATGGCTTTATTTTACCTAAGAAATATAGAGATAAACCATTCATACAATGTGAATATGCTCACAGCATGGGAAATAGTTTAGGAAATTTCCAAGAGTTTATGGACGTTTTTGAAAAATACCCAAATTGTGTTGGCGGATTTATATGGGATTTTGTTGACCAAGGTTTGAGAAAAAAAACCGATGACGGAAAAGAGTTCTGGGCTTATGGTGGGGATTTCGGAGATAAACCTAATTCTCTCAATCTCTGCATAAATGGGATAGTTAAACCTGATCGTTCTCCCAATCCTGCCCTTTTTGAAGTAAAAAAAGTTTATCAGGATGTTCATATTACTCCCATTGATTTACTTAAAGGAAAGATCCAAGTAAGAAATAGAAACAGATTTCGCACTCTTGACTATTTGTCAGTTGCATGGGAACTTACTGAAAATGGCAAAGTTATTCAGAAAGGTACTTTACAACCACAAGATATTCATCCTTTAAAAAGTAAAATTCTGAACATCAAGATGAAAAAACCTAAAACAAAACCAAATGCTGAATATCATCTAAAAATAATGTTTAAGCTTAAGAGTAATACAACATGGGGAAAGAAAGGATTTATTATGGGATGGGAACAATTTGAGATTCCCTATATTATTCCAAAAGAGAAGAAAGCTACTCTTGAATATGCCCCTGATCTTAAGGTTAATGAAGATGAAAATGCCTTCAGATTCTCTAGTAAGAGCTTTAAAGTTGTAATCAATAAAATTACAGGTTTAATAGAATCATATAAAATAGGAAGACGAGAAATTTTCGCATCACCTTTAGAACCAAATTTCTGGAGAGCCCCTATAGATAATGAAAATTTAAAGAGAGTGCTTTCATACAAGTATCCATTTTTAGATAAATTCATTAAAACTAATCCTTGGAAACATGCTGCGAAAAAGAGAGAAGTAAAAGAAATTATCTTGAGTCAACCTTCATCCAATATTGCAAGTTTAAAGGTCAACATGAAAGTTCCTAAAGGTAAAGATTTGTATGAAACCACCTATACTATATCAAGTAATGGAGGTATTCTCATAGATGTGTCTTTTCATCCAGCAAAAGAGCTTATTAGATTGGGAATGCAAACAACATTAAATAAGAATTTGAAGAATTTTAAATGGTTTGGAAGAGGTCCTCATGAAACCTATGAAGATAGGAAAACAGGAGCAGCAGTAGGGATTTATACAGCTCAGATAAATGATTTAATTCATGATTATGTCTATCCTCAAGAAAATGGAAATAGGACTGATATACGTTGGGTATCAGTAGTGGATGATAATAAAAAAGGAATAAAAATTTCTACTGAAGGAAACTCATTGATTAACTTCAGTTCTTGGCCATATTCGCAAGAGGATTTGGAGAATGCAGAACATACTCATGAGCTTCCAAGAAATGAAAAATTAACCTTCAATATTGACTTTAAACAAAGAGGAGTAGGGGGAGACTTCCCAGCGGTTACAACAGTGCATGATAAATATAAATTAAGAGCTAACGTGAAATATTCATATAAATTTAAGATATCTCCTATTCTCTAAGTTGATGTTTTCAATTAAAGGAGCTAGCTTCTCTGTATTCTGGCCAGTTTTTGTCAAA
>JAEOTG010000200.1 GCA_016839985.1 Candidatus Heimdallarchaeota archaeon
ATAAATATGCTACTGCCACAGATGCTTTTGATGTGACTATTATACCTGGTCCACTTAGATTATTGAGAGCAATATTCATGCATTGGTTAACTTATGCTATTCTATTTGGAGTTGCTCCTGCTGCTTACTTTGGTATGTTAGCATATAAAAGATGGTGGACAGTGAAGAAAGCCAAAGCAAAATACATATTCCCGGTTAATTTCAAGAAATTACCAAAAGCTGGTGCAGATTCGATTCTAGTTGGTAGAATTGCAGAAACTGACGTAAAAGCATACATAGATGTTGAAAAATTAATGATGCACTCTCTTGCAGCAGGTGGAACTGGTTCTGGTAAATCAGTTTCTGCAATGATAGTTGCAGAAGAATTATTAAAAAGAGGAGTACCAGTTATAGTCTTTGATCCAACTGCACAATGGACAGGTTTCATAAGACCATGTAAAGACAAACATATGCTAAAATTATATCCAAAGTTTGGTTTGAAGTCGAGTGATGCTACTGCCTTTAAGACAAATATAATAGATATTACCGATCCAAAAACTGAAATTGAAATAGAAAAACACATGAAACCTGGAGAAATGACTGTGTTCGTTCTAAATAAATTACCTGGTGGAGAACTTGACAAATTTGTAAGGAAAACTATTGATTCAGTGTTTAAAGTTCAATGGCCCGAGTCGAAAGAAATAAAATTACTAATAGTATATGATGAGGTCCACAGATTGTTACCCAAATACGGAGGTAAAGGTGGATATGTTGCATTGGAGAAAGGTTGCAGGGAATTCAGAAAGTGGGGTATTGGGTTATTCATGATATCTCAGGTATTAATGGATTTCAAAGGAGCAATAAGGGCTAACATAGCAACAGAAGTACAATTGAGAACAAAATATGAAGGTGATATCAATAGAGTCAAGACCAAGTACGGATCTGATTATGCAGTTAAAGTACCAAAACTTACAACAGGAACTGCTCTAGTTCAGAATCCCGAATTTAACGAAGGTAAACCATGGTTTGTTTCATTCAGACCTTTGTTGCATGATACATTCAGATTAACAGAGAAAGAACTGAAAACTTACAGTAAATTCAAGAAAGAAGTTAAAGATGTAGAGGATAGGTTAGCTAAATTAAAGACCAAGAAAGTTGATACTTATGATATTGAATTGGAACTAAATCTTGCTAAAGATAAGATGAAATCTGGAATGTTTAGAATGGCCGATACCTATTTAGAATCTGTAAAATCGAAATTGAGTAACTTGGAGAAGAAATAATCCTTTTTTAATTTTCTGTTTATCAAGAAAAAGAATAATATCTATAACACATAATTATATTCAGTGGCATTGATGGCAAAACCCTCTTCTAAAAAAAAGAATAAAAAGGAAGAAAAAGTCGGAAAAAGTAAAACTTTCAAAGAAAGTGTTTCATTGTTACCCGTTAAAATGACTATGAGTGAGTTAAGTAAAAGAAAAGAAGAAATGGAAACTTTACTTGCTTCCTTGGAAGATGAATACAGAGAAGCCACGGTTTCTGAAAAAAGTTATAATGAGATAAAGAAAAAGAACATTGAAAAATTAGAGGAAGTAAAAAAAAGAATAGAGCAATTAAAATCAGAAACAGAAGCTCGTGCTCTTGCTCCATTACCAATTCCTGTTAAAAAAACTGAAGAAAGCCTTGTTGCTTCTGTTAAAGAAGAAAGACAAGAGAGAATGGAAGCAGAAAAAGTTGTTGAAGAGATTAGTGATGTTGAAAAAAATGTAAGTAAGCTAAACGTTGAAGTTGAAAAGTTAAAAACAATGATAGAATCAGTAAAAGAAATTAGATCTTCAACTGAAGATAAGATTCAAAGACTCATGGAAAGTGTTGGGGAGATAAGATCTCTAGTCTTTCAAAGAGAGGCTAAATTAGGAGAAGAATCATTGAAAATGGATAAACTTAATGAAATTGTTTCAGAAATGAAACCTGAAAAAATTGCTAAAGAATTGAGTAAAAGGGATAAAGAGATAACAAATCATGAGACTAAAATAGAGAAATTGGAATTCAAGTCAGACGACATGTTAAAGACCATGAAAAATATTCAGAAAATACTTGAAAGTATGGGAAATCTTGAAAATATAGTAAACGTGAGTAAGAATGTGGCAGAAAAAAGCGTAAAGATGGAGAAACACGTTAAAGATATGGAGCGTCTCTCTGATAAGTTGGAAAAAATTTATGTTGAATTGAACAAGAAACTTGAGGAATTTATGATATATAAAGCTAAACAAGAGGAAATGGAAGAATTAACTAAGGAATTAGTTAAAACAGTCGACCAAATTAACCTAAACTTGGATCAATATTCTAAGAAAGAAGAATTAGATACTTTGAAATTTGCGTTAACCGATTTAGAGAAAGAAATGACTACAATACAAACTCACGGTGTTCCGAAAAAAGAATTATCACCAGCATTACAACACCTTCAGGAGCAAAAAGAAGAAATAGAAACTTTAATCAGTGCTATTGAAGAAGAGTATCAAAATAGAAAAATATCGGAAAAAGATTTCAAAAAAACTAAGGAAATGAATCTCAAGAAACTTGCTGAGATTGAGAAGATGATGGTAGAAGAGAAAAAAAATATGGAGTCTTCTGAAAAATTAGTTGAGGTTAAAAAAGTTGAACCCGAAATAAAATCTGAACCAATAAAGTTGGAAGAAAAGAAAGAGAAGGTTGAGGAGATACAAAAAGAAGAAGAGATTTTACCTGTTGAAAAACCAAAACCATCAAAACCAATTTTAAATAAAAGAGAAAGACTCGTTTTTGAATTGAAAGATTTATTACAAAAGGGATTAATAAGTCAAGAAGCGTTTGAAAGAACCAAACGATTTTTATCTAGATAACCATAATCTTTATACAATAATTATTACATGTTATGTTAAATATTAATATTAAGTATCTCAATATATTGATATATGTTTAATGCGAAGGACAAGGATATTGTTGACCTTCTTAAGAAATCTTCTGACCCTATTTCTACCTATCAAATTGCCAAAGACTTGAAAATTTCATGGTCAACTGCAAATCTACATTGTTTTAAACTCAAATCCTTTGGAAAAATTGAAGGTGATTTTAAAGATTCTAAGTTTGGTCAAGGAATGAAAATGGTTTGGTGGATCAATCGTGGTGAAGAATAATAAAATAGTTTTAATAATTTCAATAATAGTTTTTCTTACACTAATTTCTACAGTATCAGCTGCAGACGAATGGTGGAATGACACTTGGCATTATAGAGTTTTACTCGAAATAAACGCTACTAATTATGACACTGATGATTGGCCTGTAGAACAAACAATTAACTTTACATATCAACTAGAAGGGCTCGGAATAAATGAAGTGTTTGATGAAAATTCTACCAGAGTTTTTGAATATAATTCTTCTGGGGGAATTCTTTATGAAGTTAGTAGCCAATTTGAAAAAGGTGTAGGATTTAATGATGCAACAAATGCAATTGGTACTTTAGTATTCATAATGAATG
>JAEOTG010000201.1 GCA_016839985.1 Candidatus Heimdallarchaeota archaeon
AAAAGTTCAATCTTTTTCATTCACTTACAGCCTCGATGGTGTAGCTCGGCCAATCATTGCGGACTCTCACTCCGCAGACCCGGGTTCAAATCCCGGTCGAGGCACCATTCTTAATTATTTTCCCATATCTTAAATAATTGTTTTAAAGAAAGAGCTAAAATGTTTTCTTCCACAAATTGATAGATAAGTATTCGACCAAATCTTTTTTCTCTTATTAAGCCTACATGAGCTAGAAATCTCAAGTGTTTCTTTACAGCAGTGTGATTTAAATTAATTGCTCTAGAAATTGCTGAAATATTCAACTCACCTAATTCTGCTAATAATTTAAGGATTCTAACTCTCCCCTTAGATGATAAAACATCTTCTACTGCTAATCCACTCTTGTTGTCGATATTACTTTTAGTCATAATCATATCACACATTTCACTTTAGTTTTTTTAATTTTAAACATGCTCAATTGTTTTCTTTTGTTCCTCAATAGTTTTCATCAAGAACATCTCTATTGTTTCTACAGATATGTCAGGTATGCTTATTAGCGTAGTTTTCCCTCTCATACCCTCTCCAGATATCTTAGTGCTTATTACGTCTTGTTTAGATAAATCCTTCAGATAAGACCAAATCTGTGTGTGTTTTCTTGGTTCTTCATTATATTCTTCACAGACTAACTTGTATGAAATAATTGCATCATTTGTTGATATATATGCATTCTTTGTGTGTTTTAATTTTCTTATAATTGAAAGTAGGATTAGTTTTTGATGTAGAGACAAAGTTAGAATTATTTCTCTTCGGATTTCAGGATGAATTAAAGCTTTTGCTTTTCTCGTATGGTCTGGGTAAACTATAGGAGAATCTTCATCATCAGCGCATTGACCAGCTCCCCAAAGAAGCTCTATTGCATATCTGGCGTCACCAGATTTACTAGCAATATCCGCTATAAGCTCAATTGTATCAGAAGTTATAGTTCCATCATAAAAAGCTATTTCAGCTCGAGATTTAATTATGTCTTTTAAATCTGTTTCACTATACCTATCCAAAGAAATGTGGTTAGATTGAAAACTACTTTGTGTGCTTGCATCAAGTTTGTGTACAAAATTTAAATTTCTTGCAATGAAAATATAAGAGATCCATTGCTTTGTAGTCATTTCACTTATACGAAGCAATACATAAAGAAAATCGGTTCCAGCTCTTGAAACAAGGTAATCTATTTCATCTAAGACTAATAAAACTTT
The DNA here is from genome assembly GCA_016839985.1 of Candidatus Heimdallarchaeota archaeon. Lineage (GTDB taxonomy): Archaea > Asgardarchaeota > Heimdallarchaeia > Heimdallarchaeales > Heimdallarchaeaceae > UBA460. The sequence continues at coordinate 1,230 of JAEOTG010000201.1, forward strand.
TACTGAATAAAAATCAAGTAAACGAATCAGTAAAGATTGTAATTCTTCAAAAGAATATCCTCTAGGAGGTATAGCTTTGTTTAATTTTCTAGCAAGTGTACTAACTATTAAATATGGACTTTTGTAAATTCTACAATTGATGTAGACGAAAAGAAAATTTTTCTGCTTATCTATGTTTGTTAGTAATTGACCAAATCTTTTGGTTAAAGTCGTCTTACCAGAACCAGTGGGGCCTGTTACACAAATCTTTCTCAAAGGTTCATCTTGGTTTTCGAAAATAGTTTTGAAATATTTAGCCAATGTTCTCAGCTCTTCTTCTCGGTGGGGAAGGTGAGGGGGTATATAAGTGACTGATAAACAGCTTATATTTTTGAATACCGTGGGTTTTTTAATAAGTGAATTAAAAAATTCCTCATCAGATTTACTCATTATTCTCGTCTCTAATAGTTGCAAGGGAATTTCATATTTATACTTACTAGACAGACGTCTCTGAAAGTGATTGTCCTGCTTGATTCGACTAACTCATTTACAATCAAATTTAATCATGATATAGTTAATTTTAAGACAATCAAATTAGAAAAAGAAATTGTAAGTGTAAAAGTTTCCTTACATTAAAACATAAAATAAGAAACATATGCCGATAAAGTTAAAAATCTATATTAGGGGTCTTATACACACACAGCGGAGATTGCCGAGTGGTCAAAGGCGCTGGAATGAGGATCCAGTCCTTAGTGGTCCGGGAGTTCGAATCTCCCTCTCCGCACCATTTTTTCAACAAATTAAAATCATATTCTTCAAGCTTTGTTTACTATAAAAACATAGGACTAAAGACTCAACCTCATTTTAGTGGTTTACTCATTATCTACCAAATATATCCTCTATAGATACTTGAGCCCAATCAATGAAGCCAAATATCATTCCAAAAATTATTGAAAAGATAAAGACTGCAATACCAATAAGTAGAATTTCTTCCAATATAGGAGAACCTCTCTTTCTATTAAATTTTATATTTTTAAGAAATTTAAGCAATATAAACATAATTCTCGATATTTATATTCATCTAGTTATTTAAAGTCAACTTAAAACATTGAAAGACAGTTTTTCTCTTTTCGACTAATAGGAAATAAATTCTTAGTGGACTCTTTCGTCTTTTTAGTCTCTTGATAAAGAATTTAAAAAACTTGAAGATGGAAAACCTTTTTTATTATCATAAATGGGTGCGATATAGTATAAACCTTAACCAGGTGCCACAATGGATATAGAGTTAATTGAATTGTTTCCGAATTCTATCAAGCTTATACTTTCAGATATAACGTTAGCTTTTGCTAACGCTATTAGACGAATCTCATTAGCTGATGTGCCTTCTCTTATAATTGAGGATGTTTATGTTTTAAGGAATACGTCCCCGCTTTTTGATGAATTTATTGCTCATCGATTAGGTTTAATTCCTCTAAAATATGATATTGATGCTCTTGAATTAAATTTCAGAGATGAGTGTGATTGCGGTGGTATAGGGTGCAACCTGTGCACTGTTACATTAACCTTATCGAAAGTTACAGATGGACAAACATCAGCAGTTGTATATAGTGGTGATTTAGTTTCATCAACTGAAGGTGTTGAGCCTATAAAAGCATCGATTCCAATTGTTAAACTTGGTCCAAATCAAGCTTTAGAACTTGAATGTATGGCGCAATTGGGTGTAGGAAAAGAACATTCAAAGTGGCAACCTGTAGCTGCCATGGGATATCAAGAATTTCCAAATCCTAAAATTAACAAGGAGAAGTGTACAAACTGTCTTGTTTGTGTCGATACATGTTACACAGGAGTATTTCAAAAAGTAGGTGATTCTGTTCAAGTTGCCAATCCATTAAGTTGTACTCTATGTAATTTCTGCATAGATCAATGCGAACCCGGTGCTATTTCTATCCAAAAAGAATCTTCAAAAGTAATCTTTTCTTTTGAAACAACAGGCGGTATGGAACCTCCTACAATACTAAAAAAAGCAGGAAACATACTTCTCACCAAAATCGACGAATTCAAAAAGACATTAGAAACAACACTATCAGAAAAAGAAAAAGATTAATAGAGTGAATTAAAAATGCCAAAGAGAATTGGGACTACAGATCCAAATTTATTAAACCTGATTAATATGCTTAAGAAAAAATCCGCTGAAACAAAGACTTCTTTGTGGAAAACAGTTGCACAAAAACTTGAAAAACCTAGAAGACAGAGAGTTAGTGCAAATTTAAGTAAAATCAATAGGTATTCAAAACAGAATGATGTTGTGGTTGTCCCTGGTTCTGTTTTGAGCTCAGGAAATCTGAATCATAGTGTTACTATTGCAGCTTTAAAATTCTCTGAGACAGCAAAAGAGAAAATTCAGTCTGCTAAATGTAAATACATTACTATAGAAGAATTGTTAGATTCGAACTTTGAGGTAAAAAAAATCAAGATAATCACTTAAAGAGGCTTATGAAATGTCAAAAGAAGTCAAAAGAGAAGTACAAATTACTCAGTCTAAAATAAACATTGATGCAACAAACGCCATTCTAGGACGTTTGTGCACTGAAGTTGCAAAATATCTAAAAGAAGGACACGCTGTCAATATAGTAAATTGTGAAAAAGCAGTAATTTCAGGTAAGAAACATTCAGTTCTAAGAGAATATAGAGATATGCACAAGAAACATACTCACACAAATCCTAGAAGAGGGCCATTCCATCCAAAAAGACCAGATAGGTTGGTTAGAAAAACAGTTAGAGGTATGCTTCCTTGGAAGAAAAGCAGTGGTAGAGCTGCATATCATAGATTATTAACATTCATAGGTGTTCCTGATGAGTTATCTAAGGTTGAACTTGTTAAGCCTAGATATGCTGATTCTAGTAAATTAGATTGTAAGAGAATCACCGTAGGCGAACTTTGTAGAGAATTTGGGTGGCAAGAATAATAGGTGAAATAAATGGCAAAAGTTATTGTATCTTCAGGAAAAAGAAAAACTGCTATTGCTCGTGCAACAATAAAAGAAGGAAAAGGTAGAATAAGAATAAATGGTGTTCCTCTAGAAGTACTACCAAATGAATTGAGTAGAGTCAAAATTAACGAAATCTTTATCTTGTCTGGCGAAAATATAAGAAATTCTCTTGATATCAAAGTAAAGGTGCATGGAGGAGGATTCATGGGTCAAGCTGAAGCTGTTCGAACAGCTATAGCCAGAGGTCTAATAGAATATCTTGAAGATTTAAGCCTAAAAGAGAAATTCGTTGCTTATGATAAAACAATTGTTTCTGGTGATCCTAGAAGAACTGAATCCAAGCATTTCGGTGGAAAAAGTGCCAGATCTAGATTCCAAAAATCTTATCGGTAACTTCATTTCTATATTATTTAATTATGACATTTAAGTTAGATTGTTCTATAGGAGAAGGAGGAGGATCTATTGTACGAATAGCTGTAGCTCTTACTGCAGCAAAAAATATAGAACTAGAATTAGTAAACATTCGTGCTAACAGATCTAATCCAGGATTAAGAGCTCAACATATTGAAGCTATAAAAGCTATTAGTCAATTATCTGGAATTTCAGTTAAAGGTTTACAAATTGGTAGTGGTTTTTTAGTAACTAGTAAAAGTAGAAAAAAACAACAAGAAGCGACTGTATATATTAAAACTGCAGGAAGTGTTTCTTTAGTAATACAAGCTGTATTATATTACTCTCTTTTAGAAAATAGAAAACTTAAACTAAAAGTGGAAGGTGGTGCGACCCATGGAAAATGGGCTCCTTCTATCGAATATGCGGAACATGTTACACATAAATTACTGCAACAAATGCATAAAGATTTAACAATTAAGATTAAACAATATGGATTTTATCCAAAGGGAGGTGCAAGTTGTGAAATTGTGTATGATTCTCATGAAACTCTCTCTCCTCTTGATTTAACTGAAAGGGGGGAATTGGAAGAAGTTAAAGTTTTTTCAATAGCCTCTGATTATCTACAAAAAAGGAAAGTTGCTGAAAGACAATTTCAATCTTTTGTAAATAATATTGATACTAATGTGGATATAACACCAAATGTAAGATATGTGAAAAGTTTGTGTCCAGGAACTGGTTTAACGGCAGTAAATAGATATTCTACTGGTGCTCTAAAGGGGTGTTTTGTACCGGGTGAGAAGCAGTTATCAGCTGAAAAAGTAGGAGAATTTTGTAGCAATATGTGGAAAGAGAACGAAAACAATTTAGCTGTAGTAGATAAGTATGCTACAGATCAGCTTATAGTTCCAATGGCATTGGCTCATGGAAAATCAACAATAACAACAAGCCAAATAACAAACCACACTAAAACTAATATTAATCTAATACAGAAATTAATGGACTCAAATATTGAAATAAAAAAGCAAAATGGCTATTATCATATCACTGCTAAAAACGCGTAAAACACTCATTCTCTTAAAGTAAGCAATTTCTTTCTTAACGACATATTTATATGAGGTTAGATAAGTCGGAGTACAAACTTAAAGAGTTGTAACGTTAAAAAAGTGATGAATTATGGGGCATCGAAGGGTAAGTGCTCCCCATCGATCATCTTTGGGATATCGAAGGGTAAGAGCAAGAAGAATAGTACCTGCACCTCGTGCTTGGCAAAAATACGAGGGTGCACCCACACTATTGGGCTTTCTTGGAATCAAAGCAGGTATGACACATTGTGTTTATATCGAGGATAGACCAAGAAGTCATTTAGTGAACAGAGAAGTGACAGCAGCAGTTACTTGTATAGAAACGCCTCCTATGGTCGTTTTTGGTTTACGTGGTTATAAGAAAACTCCATATGGAATGCAAGTTGCAGCAGATCTTAGAACACTAGAAACAAAAGAAGAACTAAGCAGAAGAGTTAAATCTCCAAAGAAGTATGATTTCGATAAAAATAGCAAAAATTTTGAAAGTAAAATTGATGAAATCACTGAACTTCGTGCAGTAGTTCATACTCAACCCTATTTGACAGGAATGGGGATGAAAACTCCTCAAGTCGCTGAGATAAAAATTGGGTGTTCAAATATAACAGATGGTTATCAATATGGGCTTTCACTCCTAGGAAAAGAGGTACTTATTCGTGATGTGTTTAAAGCTGGCGAATTTGTCGACACACTTGGTGTAACAAAAGGAAAAGGATTTCAAGGACCCGTGAAAAGGCACGGAATAAAAATCCTTCAACACAAATCAAAAGGAACTAAGAGAGGTGTAGGATCAATAGGTCCTTGGCATCCTGCTAGAACAATGTGGACAATACCAAGATATGGACAAATGGGCTTTAATATGAGAACAGATTATAATAAACGAATCATGCAAATTGGATCAGACGGCACACAAATAGTGCCAAAAGGTGGTTTTGTGAAATATGGAATTGTAAAAAATAATTATATTCTACTCAAAGGTTCAGTCCCTGGACCCAAGAAAAGAACCGTTTTACTTCGAACACCTGTTAGAAAACAAACCCTACTAGTGAAAGAACCACAGATTCTCTACATTTCGACAGAGAGTCAACAAGGTTAAAAGAAAGGTGATACAAATGAGTATTTCATTATATTCTATACAAGGAAAAAAAACTAGTGAAGAAGTGGAACTACCAAACGTTTTCAAAACCCCACTACGACCTGATGTTGTTAAGCGAGCTGTACTAGCAGAACAAAGTTGGAAAAGACAACCTAAAGGTGTTAGCCCCTTAGCTGGTCGAATGGTTTCTGTTGAAAATTGGGGTCCAGGTAGAGGAGCTGCAAGAGTTCCAAGAATAAAAGGCACTAGAACACATAGTGCTCAAAGAACAGCTTTTATACCTCAAGCAAGAGGTGGTCACAAAGCTCATCCTCCACGAGCTGAGAAAAGAATTATCGAAAAAATAAACAAAAAAGAACATCTTTTAGCACTAAAATCCGCAATAGCATATACTGCACATAAAGACTATGCAGTACAACGAGGACATAGATTCGAAGGTAAAATTGAATTTCCAATAGTAGTTGAATCAAAAGCAGAAGAAATCGAAAAAACTAGAGAAGTAATGATATTGATTGATAAACTTGGTTTATCCTTAGACTTGATGAGAGTGTCATTGGGTAAAAAAATTAGAGCTGGAAAAGGAAAAGGAAGAGGACGAAAATACAAAGTACCTGTAGGACCTTTGTTTGTTGTAGGAAATGAAAACTGTGCATTAGTCAAAGCAGGTAGAAACATTCAAGGGACAAAAGTAGTAACAGTTAATAAACTTACTACAGAGTTACTAGCTCCAGGAACACATCCGGGTCGATTAACAGTATGGACCAAAGATGCTATAGATCTTCTAAAGGAAAGGTTTGGGTGAAAACAAAATGGATCCTTATCGCATTATGAAAAAACCTCTAATCTCTGAAAAAGATTTCGAGTTAATAGAAAGAGAAAATAAGTTGGTTATAGAAGTTGATATAAAAGCAACAAAACATCAAATAAAAGAAGCAATTGAAAAACTATACGGAGTTAAAGTGGAAAAAATAAATACACTCATTACTCCTAAAGGAAAAAAGAAGGCCTATGTCAAATTAAGTGAGTTTGATGATGCTACTGATATAGCATCAAGGATGGGTCTATTCTAAAACAGGTGATTGAAATGGGTAAAAAAATACTAGTTCAAAGAAGAGGACGAGGTACATCACAGTTTCGAGCCGCTTCCCACAAAAAGAAAGGTAGTGTTAAATACAGAAAATTAGCTAAAATAGAATATACCAAGAAAATTACAGCACAAGTTAGGGACATTGTACATGATCCAGGAAGAGGTGCACCTGTAGCTGTTGTACTTTTTGAAGATGGTTTAAAGAAAATAATTCTACCTTCTGAAGGATTAAGAGTAGGTCAAACAATTGAGTATGGGGCTACCTCACAGGTAAATTTAGGAAATACAATGCCTTTACAGTCTATACCTGATGGTTCTCCTGTCTTTAATATCGAATTAACTCCTGGAGATGGCGGTCGTCTTATCAGATCAAGTGGAGGATATGCAACAATATTAGGACGT
>JAEOTG010000202.1 GCA_016839985.1 Candidatus Heimdallarchaeota archaeon
CATATAAGTGGAGAAACAATAATGGTTCATGGAGGAATGGAAGGTAGAGTGCTTTAATTGAAAATAACTGTTCTAAAACCAATTGAATTTTGAACTAAATCAAAACTCTTGTTGATAGCAATATCTTTATTTCTTAAGTGTCTATAATAAAACAATGACTCAGAGTCCGCTCTCTGTAGATATTTCCTCTAATTATCAAGATGTTTTACGTAGAATAGATGAAAGTGCAAAAAAGAGTGGGCGTGATGGATCAGAGATTTCACTAGTAGGTGTAACTAAACGCATTGAAATGGGTAGAATTCAATTAGCTATTGATGCAGGTCTCAAAATAATTGGTGAAATAGTGGGCACTGAACTCAAATCAAAGATACTTCAAATAAAGAATTATTCACCATCAACAGAATTACATGTTGTAGGTCGCATGCAATCAAATAAGGTTAAGTTTGCTGTTGAAAATTGTAATCTAATCCAAAGTGTACAAAAAGAAAAAATCCTATCATTAATTAATAAACGAGCTGTAAATCAGAAGAAAATTTATCCAATTCTCATTCAAGTAGATTTCAGTAATGTTGAATTTTTAAAGGGTTTAAGTATTAAGGAAACCTTGAAATTTCTTGATATTGCAAAAAATTATTCCAATATAAGTGTTCAAGGTATTATGACAATTGCTCCATTACAATTCGAAAGTGATCAAAGGATTTTAAGAAAACTCTTTTCCAAAACCGCTGAAATTTTTAAGAATCAAATTGAACCTTTGTTAATGATAGATTATCCTCAACTTTCAATGGGAATGTCTAATGATTTTGAGGTAGCTATAGAAGAAGGAGCAACCATGATTCGTGTAGGAACTTCAATTTTTGGACCAAGGTTACCAAAATAAATAATTAATGAGAAAAGAAACTAAACTCATTGCTTCTGAGGTTTTTCTTCTAGCATTTTTGTAGGATATTCTGATAACATAAAGAGGGCTTCTTTTATTGTTTCTGCTAAATCAATTATATTGGTGTCACCATGTTCAATAAGATAGTTAATTGCTGATTTTATTCCTTCTAATACTGGACCTGTATTTTCATCAAATTTCTTGCGAGCAACAAATCCAACTAAATCACTCATAACAATTAGACGATCTCTATACTCACTCATTTCTTTCCTATATTCAGGTTCTAAGTACAATCTGACTTCCCAATCTTCACCAATATCTATAACTTCAACATTTTGGAATCTTAGGATTGATAATATGTGATCTTTTGATGAATATACGGCTTTTGTGAATAATCCTAATGTAATATAATATCCTTTAATATCACTAGATAATGCAATATCATTTTGTATGAATAGCGAACTTACAAGTCTTCCATATGTATTAATCATTCTTGTGAAAGTATTTCCTAAAACCCTCATGTTTAAGTAAAGATTATCCTCAAACTCATTTCTAGATCTGCTTTTACTCCAAGCTTTTAAAACTGCGTCAGCAACCTTCTTTTCTCCAGATATCATCTGGTTGTATGACTCATCAATGACATATTCCGGAATGCGACGATAAAGTAGAATTGATATAGCAATCTCCATGAAATTTTTAGGTAATTCTGCTATCTCTCTAGGATTGATTTCATTAAGAGTTTCGATTATCTGCTTTTGACTTTGTTCATGAGATATTGTAAAACGACCATACTCCAATCTATTTATCTTGAAAACATCACTGATCCAATCATGAATATTACGATTGACATAATCTATATGATCTGAGAGTTTAGCACTTACATCTTTCGACCACTTTTCGATAACCTTTGTCATTTGATGATTAAGAGGATTCCAACTTTTCAGAAGGTTTTTCCTAACATATTTAAGTTCTTTAATAGCTCTACTATACAATTTCATTGCTTTTTTCTTATAGTTTAAATCTTTAGTTCGAAGTTTTGAGAAACCATTTAGAATATCTTGAATCACTTTGTGAATTTTAGGAGCATAAAGATTCCAACTATCTTGACATCTATCATGGAAATTCTTCTCAGCAAATTTCTGAGGGATATCTCGAATTTGTGGAAAAGAAGGAAAACTTTCTTTGATTTCTAATAATCTGTGCGCAGGTGTTAGTTTTGAAACCAATTCCCTGTTAAAAACAGTAATTAAACTGTCAAGTCTTCCCACAATCTCCCCCTCAAAATTAAAGATTTGCTGTAAATATGAAGCAATCATCCCTCTCAATATTGCTTTAGCATAAGCTTTACGTAGGATTTTCGAATTAGTAAAACAGGTTGATAAAAATTCTGCATCTGATTCAAAATCGTCTAGAGGTACTATTTTATTGCCAATACTTATTGAAACTCCTCTTTTTTGTAATAATTCAGAGGAAGACACCATTCTACCATCAAATCTTAAATTTGTACCTTTAAAGAATGAACGCTTCATTTGAACGGGAACAGAATTAACATAAGCTTTCACATCTCCTTCTTCAATAGATGCACCTATCAGATCTTGAGCACCAATACACATTTGTTGAGCGGTTTCATAGTCTCTTTCTTTTACATCATTCATTACATTAGTAATTATTTTTGCCAATACTGTTTTTGGAGCGAGATCTTTGAATGTATCTATCATGAAATTAAAAATATCTCCCAGGTTTGAATTAAACAGTTGATCTTTAACCATTTTTTCCAAAGTAGTGATTATTGCTCGTTCTAATGCATTGGCAAATAAAACAGACTCCTCAACATTAGATAATCGAAGTTGACTTCCAACACCTACTTCCTTAAATCTCCTAGTTAATTCCTTTAACCATTCTGGTTGAATTACTGATAATTTTTCTAAACGATTATTTAGTAGATTTCTTTTTACTTGTATAGAAGTTTCTCTCTCCTGATCTTTACTCTTAATTTTCTTCTCTTCAATAATAGCATATGTAAAGTCAATGATAACATTCCAAATACTTGGTGGAAGTCTTTTACCTGCAAAAGGACTTATGAGCTGATTATAGAAAAGTCTTCCACTTTGGAGTACTAAAGGTGATACATCCTCAATAAGTGCATCACATATCATGGTTCCAGGATTAGGAACTTCAGTTAGTGTACTAATCATGTTTTGAATAGTGCTGAAAAGAGGAATGTCTCTAAAATCTATTAATGAATTCAAAGGTTTTATTTTTGCGATTTTATATATTACTTCCTTGGCTAGAACATTAGCAATAAACGAATTAGCAGAATGAATTTCATCAATTGTTAGTCTTTCAAGATGATTTTTAACAATTTTTGACAAATCTTTTCCAATATATTCTTCTATTAATTCTTGAGGTTTGATTTCTTTCTTTCTTAAATAATTTTCAATATAATTACGAATTTCTTCAACTACATATCGTGGGGATTCAAATTCAAGGAGAACAAATGGATCTTCTCTTAATATTTGATTCAATATGTCTTGAGCTACCATTTGAACAAGAAGTTGTCGTTTGAATGGTATAATAGAACCCTTGTCCCAGGATTGATCATCTTCTCCTAACCATTGTTTAATATCTTTTAATTGTATTAATGTTTCATAATTTTCCGGATTCTGTTCTAAAGATTCTATATGTTTTTTAATTAAATCATTCAAACCTTTATTATTTGTCGGAACACTTATTTTTTGTTTAGTAATAGTACATGCTTTTAAGAACGCTTTTGCCACATAATCAGGAGATATCATTTTTCCAGCAGATAGGTTTTGATGAAAATTAGGTGTTAAAATTATGAATCTACAGAATGACTGAGCTAACTCTTGAACAAGTTCTTCATCATATCTGGACAATTTCTTTGCTTGTTCGGATTTAACGATATACTGAACAACAACATTATCTGCTTCTTCTGCAAGCGTAAAAGTTCCGAATTTTACAAACTCATTCTCTCCTGTCATAAATTGCGAATTAGAAACATCTACTTCTGTAGACATTAGATTTTGCAGAGAAAGCAAAATCCCTTGCATCATACTTGAATCTTTAGCTAAACGACCAACAGTGGCAAAACTAATACCTGCATCACTTCCTGCAGATAACCAAAGTTCATAAGGAAATTTCTTAGTCATAAACCTCACATATCTGTACACTCAATCTAGAGTTCCCAAGTACATAGTATTTACTATGTTTAATATTCTTTTTTCTAATGGTAAGACAATTTAAAGAATATAACTATTTCTTACATCTATTTAGATAACAGAAAGTTTAATAATCTACTTAACAAAGAAAAAATTGACTAATTAGTTATAACACGGGAACAAAGATGGCTGAACCCACAAAAAACGTTCGCATAAGAAGACTTGTATTAGATGTTTTGAAACCTCATCAACCAAGAATTGATGTTTTGGCATTAGAATTAACAAAGTTGAAAGGAATTGAATCTGTAAATATCCTTCGAACTGAAACTGACTCAAGCACTGAAGGTATAACTGTAACTATTGTAGGAGACGATCTTATCTTCCAAGACATTCAAGAAACTCTTCGAGATTATGGTTCCTCAATTCATTCTGTTGATGAAGTAGTTGCTGGTGAACGAATCATTGACGCTGTGCAATTACCACCTGAAGAAGGTAATGCTTAGATAATAAGCATATAATCCTAAACTCTAAAGCCTGAGCTCTTACAAGGAATCCTTTGTATAAATAGCAGACTAAGTTTTATTTTTCACAGCTTCAATACCTAATTCAAAGGCTCTAAGATTCTGATCTAGATATTTTGAAGGAACTCTTGCTTTTAAAGCAGATTTTAGTTCATCATCAGATAGTGGAAAATCTTCTATTTGGGATAATGCTCCAAGTAAAACAATATTTTGAGCAAGAACTAGACCTGCTTCTAAAGCTAATTTTTCAGCATCTATTCTAATAATATTTGCTTTGAATTTTGCTAGATTCTC
>JAEOTG010000203.1 GCA_016839985.1 Candidatus Heimdallarchaeota archaeon
TAGAATTAGAAATATCTGAAGATATTTACTTTCCTGCAGAGGATACTTTTTTCTTAATCGAATCTATTAATCTAACTAATCATCATCATTTCATTGTTGAAATTGGGGGAGGATCTGGGATTATTTCTATAGTTTTAGCTCAAAGAAATCCAGAAACTAGATTCATTGTTACTGATTTAGCATTTAATTCTGCAAAAACAATAAAGACAAATTGTAGAATAAACAAAGTTGAAAATCAAATAGAAACTGTTTGTATGGACAAAATCCAAGGTTTTCGCTTTTTTTCTCCTGAATATATAATCTGGAATCCCCCTTATCTTCCAATTGATAAAGATAGTAATTCTTTACCTCACAAAGAAAAGATTATGCTTCTTGGTGGGAACAAAGGTTATGAAGAGACTTATTCGTTAATTCAATATATAGGAAGTAACAAAATTAAAACAAAATTAATTACAGTGTTCTCTTCCATTGCTTGGGACATCAAAATGTTAAAAATGTTTCATGATAAGGGTATTAATGTAGAAATAATTAATGAAAAGAAACTTTTCTTTGAAAAGTTATATTTAGTCAAATTTGATTTTAGTGATAATAATGTCGGTAATTAAAACTAACTTAAGCGTAATCATAATGGAACCTAAAATTGAAGGAAATGTAGGTGCTATAGCGAGAATATGCAATAATTTTGCTGTAGCTGAATTAGTGTTAGTATCTCCTCAAATTAATCATCTATCAGAAGATGCAAGAAAAAGAGCTAAGCACTCTATTCATTACTTAGAAAATGCAAAAATTTATCATGATTTTTTGGAAATCAGGGAAAAATTTGATTTTTTGATAGGAACATCAGCAAAAGCAGGTAAATCATATAATGTTTTACGTCAACCTGTGGATCCAGAATTTTTTGAGAAAGTAGAGAAACTACCAAACTCTAGAATAGGTTTTGCTTTTGGTAGAGAAGATAGAGGTTTATCTAATGAAGAAATACGTCAGTGTGATTTTATAGCTTCAATTCCTTTACCTGGTAAACATAAAGTTTTGAATATCTCTCACGCTGTTACCATTTTTCTATATGAGTTTTGGAAAAGTTTTGATTTGTATAAGAAGCAAACTTCTCAAGAACAACCTTCTTCAAGTAAAGACAGAGAGATTTTGTTTGATTTATTCAATGAAATTACAGAAAATCTATCATATGAAGATTATCGAAAACCAATTGTTCAACACACATTTAAAACTGTTATAAATAGGAGTCTTCCATCGAAAGAAGAAATACATTCCTTAATAGGTGTATTCAAATCCTACCTCCATAACAAAGTTAAGAAAAATGGTTGATAAAACTATGAAACAGAAAGACCTTGAGATTATCCTTACTAATCTTTTGAACTTTAGTGAACCGAAGGTATTTTTAGAGCAGTATCAAATTCCTCCGCGTTTAGCTGCAACGATAACTTGGAGAGCTTATCAATTAGGTGATATTGAGGATAAAATAGTAGCAGATTTTTGTTGTGGGACAGGACTTTTTGCAATAGCTGCTAAAATCTTGGGTGCAAAGGAAGTATATGGCATTGAAATAGACAAAGATGCGTTAGAATTGGCAAAACAAAATTCGGAAAGTATAGATACTGAAATAAATTTCATTCAAGAAGATGTTAGGGAGATTCAAATGAAATTTGACACCATCTTAATGAATAGTCCTTTTGGTATCAGAGGGGAGATAAAGGATAAAGAATTCTTAATCGCTGCTTTACAGAAATCCAATGTTTGTTATTCATTACATTTACATCAAGAGAACAATATCCAATTTTTAACTCAATTAGTAAAGAAAAATGGAAAGGAAGTAAAGGAAGTAATAAAAGCGGAATTTGAGATACCAAAGATGTATCGTTTTCATAAAAAAAGATATCATGTTATTCAAGTTGCAATTTTACGTTCTTCATAACAGAGAATCTAAAATCATCAGTTATCATTACTTTTGATTAGTTTTCTTCGATATATTGAATATTTTTTTTCTTTTTCCAATGAGAATCTTGCTGGTTGAGGAGATATTACTTTTTCACCACAACCAGGACATTCTTTACTATTTAGAGTGTATTTTTTGCACTTTGTACATCTAAAAATAGATTTTGTCATTAGAAGACCTCATTTTCTTTATTTAGATTCAACTACTCTAACTGTTGCATTATAATCTGCTAATGAACTTTCAACATTTTGAAAAGCTTTTGACATTAATTCTTCGGCAAGTTGATAATCTCTTGCTGAAATAACAAAACGGTAGATTGGAGCACCTCTAACATAAAGAGAAATGCTAAGTTCTTCTTCTTCAGCTTCAATTTCATCTCTTGCTTTTAAAGCTTTTTTCAGTGCATTTCGAATTACATTTACACCATTCCCTTCCCAGCAAATTACTTCAAGATCTCTTGTTATTTCCACTGTAGGAATTGATAGATTCTTCTTTGCTATTTCTGTAAGGACGCTTGACCATTCCTCAGTTACGCCTGCTTCTGAAAATGCAGTTTCTCCTTTAAACAATGATTCCTCAAAAGCTTGATAGAGACTCCCATAATATGCAGTACAAATATCTTCAACTTCAGAACGAGCTGTTTCGAAATCAACTTTTCTTTTCTTCGCTCCCATTTCAAGTAGAGTTAAGGCTGTTTTATAATGTTTCCATTCTTCGATTTTAGATCTTTTAAGACCATCGGATACCCTCTTAATGCTAATATCTATTTGATTCTCCTTTACTCTCATTACCCTTCCCACGATTTTTTTTCCTAATCTCATAACGTTTCTTATATTTCTAACCCAAGTAGAACTAACCTCTGAAACATGACAATACGCTTGAAGGTCTTCATATTCGTCAAGTTTGACGTATACTCCATGATCGTAGATGCTAGAAACGGTACCGATAACTAGGTCTCCATTTTCTGGAAAATTTCTTCTGCTCATTCAAATCAATACATTTTTGCTTAATCCTATTTAAAAAGTTAATTAAAGATTAGAATCTATATATTATAATGTGAAAGCTCATATTCGTACTATTGGCATTGATGACTCAGCATTTCAACGTGGGAAATCATCAAAAACTTTTGTGTTTGGGGTTGTTGTAAGAGATTACAGTTTAATTGAGGGTGTTTTAAGAACAGAAGTAGAAATTGATGGTTTAGATGCAACTTCGAAGATTGCTAATATGATTCTTCAAAGTAATTTTCAAGATCAGCTAAAAGCAATCATTCTTGGAAGTTCAACTATTGCTGCATTCAATGTAATTAATCTTAATTTACTATGCGAAAAAACCGAAATTCCAGTTATTAATATTCTTAATCAACTTCCCAATGAAACAGAAGTAAAAAAAGCATTATCTCATCTATCTGATTGGAAATTACGATACGAAATATTAACAAACAATCCACCCATTCAAAGAATAGAATTTGAAAACCAAATAGGAAATAAATATGAAACAAATATACAGCAAATTGGCTTTAGCGAATTGAAAGAAGTAAGAAATATACTTAAAATCACATCATTTTCTAGCTCAATTCCTGAATGCTTAAGAATTGCAGATTTAATTGGTCAAAGCTTCAAAACATTCACTATGTAATTATGTTTTCATAGGTTTTGCTTTGGTATAATTTTCATTTCATTGCACAATTGATTTACCAAGTGTGTGAAGGCTTCTCCACAAATAACTTGCTCTGTTTTGTCACCCAAATTCCATTTTTCTCTTAGAAATTTGGCTAAGATGTTTACCATGTCATGAATTGAATTTTTATTTTTCATATACACAAAACTTAGAAATGCTTCAACTGCATCACCTAATTCACCACTGTTTTTTTTGCTTCCTAAATAACTTCTCAGAGGTGAATTTCGACAAGCTTCTGCAAGACTTTTATCCCAGACTTTAATTCCTTGAAGTTTTTGCTGGGATTCATATACTGCAGCATTATAAACAAAATTTGCAATAGAATCTCCAAACTTAGCAAAATTTGTATTAACAAGTATCTCATCTAGTTTGAAATCAATATGAGGTGAATCCAAAAAAACACCTTTATTCGATTTTTGCTTTACATAGTTTAATAAAATCTTTAACTTCTTCCTCTAGTCGTCCAAGTGCTTTATTTATAGCATCGCTAGGATCTGCAGTTTTTTTCTTCATTTTTACTTGAAATACAACAGATTCATAAAAGGATTCATCTCGCCAATAACCAGCAAAATCAACATCTTGATCTTTTAGAAGTTCTTCTCTTAAAAGATTGAATAATGTGTGAGGATCTGTTTGTTTAATGCTAAGTTTAATGTAACCAGGGTCTTTTTTCAAGATTTTAACATCCATTTTCAAGCCTCGCAATTCATTCTTTATTACGTGATTTATATATTTTGTTAGTCTAGAGTTTTATTCGAGTGACTGTTCTTTGAAATAACGTCGTCTTATTGACCAATCTTCTTCGATAAATTTGTCATGTTCTTGTTTGGTGTTTTCATCTGATAACTTTAGAAACAGATGCTCTATACATTTCTCGGGTGCCATATTAACTATTATCGAATCTGATTGTTGTCGAAAATATTCGTGTTTAAGCCCTTGATCAATAATGAATTCTGGTGAATAGTTTGTACAATAGCTTACGGTTAGTATTATAGTTTTCATAGTTTGTGATCTTACATTAAAGGGGAGTTCCTGCATAAGAACAAACAACTCTGAAAGGACTTTCTGTACTTCTTGCATACTAGCCTTTGTAACTAATTCTTGATCAATTACTGATGTGGATACACCTGAATTTTTGAGAACAGAGGATAAACTATCTAATGATATAATTTTTGACCCTATTTGTTGAATTAGTTGAAGGTGGTGAGAATAATATCCCTCGTTATTTGGAGTAGTAGACCTAACAAACATACTACTCAAGCTTTTGACAAGATGAGCAGATTGGAAAACAACATCTTTTTCACCTGAAATTCGAATTTTGAATCCTCCTTGCCTATAATTAAGGGTAAACTCCACATGCTTTAATGCATTAGATATGGTTTCAATGAAAAATTGCAGATGTTCTTTATTTGGAAAATTAACATAAACTTCTTTTGCAGTTGTTTTTGCCAAAAAACCACCTTTCTTAATGAATAAAACGATTATAGTTTGAACGCCAAGTGTCCATTCCCATAGTCTATGGTTGTTTTTCTTCTCTCAATTTTTGAGCAGTCAGTACATTTTAGTTTGTTCCTACCAATCTTCTTGAGTCGTGCTCCACAAGAAGAACAGTTGGACAAAATCACACCAAGTTGAGAACCTACCAAAGATCCTTGTAATGGAATGGTTTTTGCATCAATTATTTTTCCTCGGACTATGTCACCATGAAAAATAACCTCATCAGCACTATCTAAATATTCTCTAGAAACTTGTGACACATGTGTAACTAGAGTGTATGTTGGATTAACCTCTTTATTATTAATGTAATGAATCGCAATAGTAACCATTTGACGAGAAACATTTACAACACCACCAACAAAGATATCGCCATTTTTTGGGATTGTTGCTGTTTTAGCTTTTGGCAATACAGAAATCTCATGTTTCTCTAAGTCAATAACTACATTACCAGTTACAGCGGAAAAGATGAATCTCTCACCAGCATATGTTCCTGATCCCCCCAAAAATTCTTCTTTTACTGCTATTCTAGTGCCAGGATATACTAGTACATCTGAATCTTTTGTACGGTCATAGATTTCATTTATCATTCAAAGTCACTTTACTTTTTGATAATTGTAATTCAATACATAAAATATCTTTCCATTACTCACAAAGTGCACTACTAATCAAAAACTATATAATATAAACTTCTAAA
>JAEOTG010000204.1 GCA_016839985.1 Candidatus Heimdallarchaeota archaeon
ATCATCAACATTCTTGGAATATGATGATATTTTGTTATCATTTATCTCTCCAACCTTAGATTTTACACTAGTTATACTTTGTCTGAATGTGTTTACTTGATCATTAGCAAGACGTTCAATATCTTGATTATGAGAACTTAAAATTAAAGCTATATTTTCTCCAAAAGAAGAAGAGTAATTATCAAATTTTGTTTTGTAATCAGCTAGTAACGAAACTAATGATTCTTTAAGTTTCGCTATACTTTCTGTTGTTTGATTGAATTCAACTTGAATGGATTCATTTTGTGAACTTGTCCATTCTTCGATTAGATTCACATCTTCAGTTGCATTCTTATTAATAATATTATCAAGTGTTGATTTATTCTCTTCTATTAAATTTCGAAGGTTCTCATTTAATGTTATAAATTTGTTTTGTATTAAGGTTGAAATTGTTTGATAATATTGCTGTAATTCTTGGAGATTCTCCAAAGATTCTTTGAATGAAGTTATCTCACTCTCAAAATTTCCAATTTCTTTTCTTATTTTTTCTAAATCTTTTGTTACTCTCTCTGACATTTCCTCACCTAAATTTCTTCTAATTCTTTTTCTATATTCTCTATAGACACTTCCTCAACCTCAGAAGGTTCAGGTTCAATTTCTTCAATTATGATTGCTTTTTCTTTTACAAATTTCATTGAGTTAAAGTAATTATGATGAATACTCTCTTTATCATAAAGACCTATTGCTTTTTTGCGTATTCTTTCAAAATTGCTCTCATCCCCTACACTCGTGTAGCAATCTAAACACCATTTAAGATAACCTCTCACTGCATACTCACTTTTTTCTACAGGTAAAGATGCAGCTAATTTCTCAAATTGATCTGCAGCTCGAGTAAAAGATCTTTTAGCTTTCAAATCTTCTTCAACTGCATCATAATACGAAGCTGACTTTAAATAAAGACGCGCTGCAAAATAGTAGTTTTTCTCTTCAAACTCTCTAGCAATTTTCTCACAAAATCCTCCTGCTTGTTCTAGTTCATTTATATGTTCAAATTGTTCAGCGTTTATCATGGAAAAATCAAAGGCTCTTTGAAACATTCCTTTTTGTATGCATAAGTTAGCAACAGCTTGTATTTTTGATGCTACTGCAAAATATGAAAGTCTGTCTCTAATTTTGAAAGCTAATTGTTTTGCATTTTCGATAAATTTAGTTGAAGGTGCTATATTGTTTTCTAGATTCTCCAGAGTAGAATCTAATTTCACCATCAGTGTTGTTAACGGACCAAATAACTTTAATCTGAATTTTAGTGTTGATAATAATGATTCTTGAACTAATCTTGTATTGTTTTCTCCTAGCCATAGAAAACCCTTTTCTTCTAGAAGCTTTAACGTAGATAAATCAACATAAGCAGTTAATTGTTCTAATGGAAAGAGATTTTCATTATATGAAGCCATTTCATAAAGAGCTTCTTCTTCTTCATCAGTTAAATCAAACAAAGATTTGAGATCTCTTTCAACAAAATTATCTATACCTAAATCTGAACTGATAAATGCAACACCCAGATTTAGATCAAAAAATGTTCTCTGACTGTTTGTTACTAAATCTAATACACCTTTGTTTAGCAGTTGGGGGGCTATTCTACGAAGATAAATCTCTGTTTCTGAAACAGTTAATGGCTCAACTCTGAGGAGGTTAGAATATGTAGTAAGATATTTTTCATAATCAAAATCAAAAAGGTATTCTTCATTAAAAGCAAATACAATGAATATTCTATATTCTCTTTGATTTATTTCTTTTATAATGGAAGCAAAGATTGGATAGAATTCATGGTAATCTAAGAATTTGAAATAATGAAGATTATCAAAGAAGAAATACAATGAAGTATCTGTTTCTTCCAATTTCTGGTTAATTTTGTCAAGATTTTCAATAAAACGATTTACATAATATTCGGTATATGATTGAGCTGAAGGTAGTTTTACTTGTTCCTTTAAAATAGGGAGATCGTCACCTAGTTTCTTTTTCCCTACTTTTTCAAGTAAAGACCTCCATTCAGGAGAATTTTCATCAATTTTATTTTTCCATTCTTGGAAAAACTTTGCAAGAGATTCTTCTTCAGGTATTATATCGATAATCTGTGCTACATCTTTTCTTCCTGTTACTGTGGTAGATAACTTCTGTAGCAAAGAGCTTTTTCCAGTTCCTTCATCTCCAACAATTAATATTGAACCAGTTTGAGTTTCTCCCTTCTTCTTTCTTTCAACTAGTTCACTGAAAGTTTTTATGTGATCTCTTAATCCATAAAAATCATGAGGTTGACAAGGTTTGAATAGCTTATTTATATCTAGACTCATTATAATCCTCACACAATACTAATTCTGTAATAGGTTTTTTCTACTTATAAAAGATACGAATGTTTATTTCTGATAAAATTATCTATAATGCTAAAAACAAAGCCAAAAAAAGAAGATTTTTAGCAATCTCGAAAGTCGAAAAAGATAAAAGGATTCAAACTAGGAGATATATAGACTCATAAGCAGAGGTGAATGAATGACAATAGGTGAACATTTTGTTGTTTCCAACGAGTTTAATGACCAAACAGTTGGAAGAAGACTATTCAGAAGAAGGGATCATCTTTGCGCAGAGGAGAATAATAGAGCTTGAAAATAATCTACTTTTTATTCAAGATATCCTAAATCAGAGTTTGCATATTATTTATAATCAACTTAAAGATAAACAAAAGAAAATTTTCTACATAGCATCTAAGTTACTAAAAAAAGACAATATTTCAATTAACAAACTTTCAGAGAAAATTGCAGAAAAGATGAATTTATCTTTTTCAACTGCAAAATGGAACATAACTAGACTTAGAGATTTAGGACTACTTGAAACGAATGGACAAAGAGGAAATACAAAGACAACTATCTCTTTAACTCAACTAGGACTTTTACTTTATTTAGCTCTCTCGCAAAGAAAAAAAAGAACCTTGTAATAACACAAATAATATATGAATTGAAAAATATCTTCAAGCGTAGGTAGGAAAAATGAAGGAAAAGCTAATTAGCTACAAAAAATCAGGAGAGATACTATCAAAAACATTAGATCATGCAGTATCCATAACAAAGCCTGGGAAAAAACTTCTAGACATAGCTGAAGAAGTCGAAAATTTCATTCGAAAGCATTCAGCTCAACCAGCTTTTCCTTTAAATATTTCTATCAATGAAACCGCAGCTCATTACTCCCCAAAAATAGAAGATAAAAGTTTGATACCTGAAAAATCCATAGTAAAGCTTGATATTGGAGTTTCAGTAAATGGATACATAACTGATGCAGCAAGAACTGTTATTTTTGATAAGAAATGGAAAAAAATGAAAGACGCAGTAAAAGAAGCGTTTGATAGAGCTGTTATCAATATTAAACCCAATTCCAGTGTTTACACTGTGGGAGAAACTGTAGAAAGCACTTTGAAAAATAGAGGTTTCAAACCCATCGTAAATTTAAGTGGTCATCTAATGTTAAAATATTCTCTTCATGGAGGAGTGTCAATACCCAATTATAAAGTTCCAAAAAGGGCTAGAATGGATAATCACAAATTTATTTCAGGGAATGCTTATGCAATAGAACCTTTTGCTACAACTGGAATGGGGAAAGTGTATGATGATGAAGAAGAAACAATTTTTCGCCAATTTAGAAATTTTAGAGAAGGATCTATTCCAAAAAATGTGGAAAATATCTATAATTATATCAATGACAATTTTCTTAAATTACCTTTTAGCTGGAGATGGGTTTTTAATGCAGGTTATTCAAAAAAAGAGGTTTTTGATGCAAAAAGAATTCTGATGGAGAATCAAATAGTACATGGTTATCCTGTTTTAATTGAGACGAAAAAAGCTCCTGTCACACAATATGAAGATACTATTTTTGTTGGAAAAAATAAAATCTATCTCTTAACTAGATTAAAAAACAAAATCTAAAGAAATTGTTAGAAATTTTTATTTTTTGAGTAGTTATTTTGAGTCTATTTCTTCTATTAGATTTTCTATCATATTTGTATACTCAACTACACCTGGTTTGGTATGAATGAAATTATAATCTGGAACATCAATAAATCTACTATCTTGTACTAACTGTCCTACTTGTCTTGCATTCTGTATATTATGATATCTATCTTCAGTAGCTGAAAAAATAAAAACCGGGCATTCTATTTTCTTTAAATTATCAGAACTATCCCAGTGACGTACTTTGGAGCATTGCTTCCACCTTCGCACATCAATCTTGTTTAAGCGATCATAGTACACTTTCTTTTGAAAAACATTTTCAATTTTATTTCTTAGATATCTTCTTGCTATATATTTCCCAGCTTTCTCCAAGAGAAAAGCAGGCAATGAAAAAGCTATTTTTGTTGAGATTTTAGGATGATTAGGTGCAACTGAAGGGCCTACAAGAAAACATCCTTTAGGTTTTATCCATCCTTGCCCAATACAATGAGCAATATAATGGACACCAATACTTGATCCAAAAAAAACAGCATGGTTTTCTTTTATTTTTAAATAGTGCATTGTTTCTAATATATCTAAAGACATTCTATTAACGCTACACTCACCTTTCTTTTTTAGATTAACAGTGGGTTTTTCCCTAGAATCTATAACAACAAGGTCATATTTTTTGTATAATTCATCCCAAAAATCTGTCCAGGAATAAACACCAGGACCAACACCTTGTATAAAAAGAAAAGTGGTTTTTTCAAAATTTCCTTGTTTCTTCGAATAATAGCATGGTATTTCGTGTCCATCTGACATTAGAACATTTTCTTTGATTGATTCTTTGAAGAAAATCATATCTTGTGGATATTCTTCCTCTAGTGTTTTGGTTTTCATTTTATTACATCTGTGTTGCAATTAGACTAGTACATTTTGGATCTTCTAAATTTAAATTATGTGAAATGTATATGAGATTTATATGATTAAATTCTCTAGATCTCTAGGATATGGAGTTATTCGTTCATTACCATCTTCAGTTATTATCACAGTATCTGAATGTCTAAATCCTCCAAATTTATATTCATAGATACCAGGTTCACATGTAAAGACCATACCTGGAAGCATAATTTCATCGACACCAATATCTAAAAATGGTGCTTCATGTCCCTCCATTCCTATGGCATGACCTGTGTGATGTTGTGTTAGATGTTTCAATCCAGCTTCTTTTATTACTTTTATTGCAGCTTTGTCAACTTCACTGCAAGGAACATGAGGTTTAAACGCTTCTAATGCCGCATCTTGAGCTTTTTTCATTACGTCAAAGTATCTTCTTTGTTTTTCATTGGGCTCTCCTATGAACATTGTTCTTTCTAATTCAGAATGATATCCTGAAACATTAGCTCCTGCACCAGTAACAAGAACATCTCCTTTCTTAAACACAGTTTTCTCTATAACTGAATGTGGGATTGCTGACCATTCACCTATTTGTCCTCTATAACCAGCACTTGCAGGCAAAAGACCTCTAGGTATGAAACCTTCTAAATCATCTAACATTTTTTTAGATGCATCAATGCATGCCTTTAGTGATACTTCTACTTCATTCTTGCCTTCAGCAGTATATTCTTGTAAAAATCTGTGAGCCAAATCGCCATATTTTGCAGAAATCTTAATTAAACGCAACTCTTCCTCATCTTTTATCTTTCTTATTTCTTGAATTAAAGTTGAATGAAGTTCAGTTTCCACTTTGCTTTCTAATAATTCTGTTAGTTTAGGACCACTATAACCCCAATAACTTGAGAAAGAAGGAGCTTCCATGCCTATTTTCTTTTTTGTAACTTTCCTTTCTTCTAATCTTTCAATAAAAATCTTAGCAGGGTGTTTCATATCAGGAAATTCAAAATATATTTCTCTTTCCACCCAAGGAATTTTTTCTATTAAATGCTCTTGCTCTAATCTTGGAACATAAAACCATGGCTCATCTGAAACAGGGAGTACAAAAGCTATAGGTCTCTCTGTAGCGATAAAATGATAACCTGTCAGATAGTAAATAGATAAAGGACTGAAAAAAACCATTGAACCAAGTTCTTTATCTTCAGCAAAATTTATTATTCTTTCTATTCTTTTAAGATGATTCTCTTTTGAAATTGTATATTTATTCATTTTGGATCTTTCCTCTTCATGTAAAACCGATTACAATACCAGTTGGAAGGATTTTTCGTATTTCAATTAAATCTGGTTTATATAAAAATAGCGCATTTGTCGGTATAGGATTCTTTCTGAAATCATCCCACTCTTTGTCATATTTCTTTAATGCTTTTAATACTAAGAATTGTTCAATCAGATCACCCGATATAACATAAACACCTTCTCCTAAATCCCTCCTTCTAATAACCAAAATAGGTAAAAAAACATCTTTATGTTTCTTCTCTGGACAGATGTTTGAAAGAATATCTATCTCTTTTGCATTAATATAGAGTTCTACCTCTTCTCGACTCATATAGTGATTCTTACCCTGTATTGCATCTTCTAATGAGACTCTTGTTTTTGGTAAATGTAGGTTTACTGATTCCATTTCACGTTTTAGGAATTTACTCAGCTTGTCATCTAAACTCACATATTTCACCAATTATTGCTCAGCATATTTTCTTGGGAAGAAGATACGGTCTATTTGATTAAAAATAAGAAAAGATCCTGTTAAAATTGGTATAAACAGAGTTATTAGACTAAAGATTAGAAAGATAAAGACTGCTCCAGAAAGGTAAATGAATAACAAATCATTGACAAATGCAGCATTTGTCACAATTATCAAAACTATGGCTGCTGCTACATTTATTATCACATCAAGTACTATTGCATAGGTAATCCAATATCTTATTCCCTTTTTGTTAGACGTATATTTTCGTACAATTTTTCCGAATAAATATCCTATCAGGATTGCGAATATGAAGCCTACTAAGATTGAAACTGCGTTTATTTCCATTGAATCCTCAAGATTTATTGGGATACTAGGATAGAGATTGATGTCTGGATCAGAGATTTTAATGGAAAGGAATGACAACAGAAAATTAATCCCATAATGTATTATTGAAACACATATCGCAAGAAGTGAAATGAAAATTATCTTTTTCCCAATGGAATATTTTAGTTCTACTCCTTCCTTGATTTCTATCTTTTTGGTTTTCTTTTCCTTAACTGGTTCTACGTCTGGGATTTTAGGTAAAGCCATCTCTTTTTTCTCTTCTGGTTCACTTGGAACCTCAGGAACGCTTGGAACACCAAGAGCTTCTGCTGCTTGAACCTCAGGATCCTTAATTTTTTCAGCTGTTTCAGCGATTTCAGTATCACAAAAAACGCATTTCTTTGTGCCAACTATATTTAGATTTCCACAGTTTTCACAACGAACAAATTCTTCACTCATTACTAATTAATAAGAAGTTTGAAATTAAAAAAGTATCTGATGAATCTTGTTAAATCAGAGATTCATTTCATAATCTTTCGATTCATTAATCAATTTATCAAAAAGAACGCTTTGATCTTTTGAGAGGTTCATCTTTTCATTGAGCTTGACAAGTAGTTCTTTTTCTTCTTCAGAAAGTCTCTTCGGAACATCATAATGTATTACAATGAGGAAATCCCCATAGTTCATTCCATAAGGAGTTTTGCGCTGTATTCCTTTTCTTTGTAAACGAAGAATATTGCTTTCTTTGGTTTTTGGAGGAATTTTAACCTTTTCTGGTCCATAAGGTGTAGGTATTTTGAGTTCTCCTCCTAATACTGCTAATGGATAAGGTATAGCTATTTCTACAACTATGTTATCTCCTTGTCTATTATAGAAAGGATGTGATTCAACTATTAAACGAATGTAAAGATCTCCTCTTCCTCCTCCTAGTTTTCCTTTCTCACCTTTCCCCCTGATTCTTAACCTAAATCCAGAATCTACTCCAGGAGGAATATCTAGTTTTATCTTTTCATTTTCTTTAGATCTTCCAGATCCTTTGCATTCCTTACAAGGTTTAGAAATTATCTCTCCTTCACCTCTACATTTAGAACAAGCTTGTTGAGAAATATAGCGTGTGAAACCCATTTGACGAGTGATAGTTTGCATACCTGATCCTTGACAATCAGGACATTTTTTAGGGGATGATCCAGCTTGAGCACCAGAACCTTCACAACTAAGACAGTTTTTTTTGATAGGAACTTCAACAACTTTCTTTCCACCATAAACAGCTTCATAGAAAGAAATTTCATAGTTCATTAACAAATCAGAACCTTGTTGAGGTCCAGCAGGACGACGGCTTCTAGCTCTTCCTCCAAAGAAGCTACTAAAAAGATCATCACCAAAAAA
>JAEOTG010000205.1 GCA_016839985.1 Candidatus Heimdallarchaeota archaeon
CAACGAATCATAATTTAATTAGTTCTTAGATTTTTATTAATGTGATTCTATTTTTTCAATAAATTTCTCTACAAATTTAGCAACTTCGTCTTCATTTCCAGCATAAACCCTATGTACATCACCCATGTTTACAAATTCTGAATCAGGATGATATTGCGCTAATTTCATAGAATTCTCAGGTTTAGTGAACCAATCGCCTTCAGCGTATAAAATAATTTGAGGAATATCCAATTCTTCTTCTCTACCTCTAATATCATAATCATGTATGAATTCGAAAAGAAAACGAAATAAAGGATATAAATCCATATTAGCTATTCTACCTTTTGATTTCTTTAGGTTTCTCTGTTCACTTGGATTGTGTATTCTTAAATAAACATTTAATATGAAAAAAATAGTCTTAAAAGCTAACCATAGAAGTGGATATGGTAATATCTTAAGTATATTAAACCACCATTTAGTATTATTCTTATAATCTGGACTTGCAGCAAGGAATGCTTTAGGTTTTGGACCAAGTTTTTCAAGATAGTACAAATAACCAATTTCAATTCCAGCACAACTCCCCCAAACATAAAATTCAGATTCTTTTAATTCATAGTGGTCTATAATTTTAGCAAAATCTTCAGTTATAATCATAGGTCCATATATTCCTCTTTTATGTGGTTTACTTGATTTTCCATGTCCCCTTGGATCATATGATATTACATTCGCAAATTTCTGTAATTGCTCTATTAATGGCAATATACCTTCAATGTTCCCCAACCAACCAGGAATCATAACTATTACTCTATTTTTATACCGTTCTTCATTACATTCAAAAAAAGCATGACGTAGTTTTATGAAAGGTTTTTCAGAAATGGTAATATATTTTTCTTCCATCAAATATGATTCGTTTTAGATGTAATAAATTTATTCCATTTTTGACAAGTTTTTTATAAATTGGTCAATATGATTTACAATATCATCTTCGTTTCCATCAATGAACCTATGAGCTTCGCTATACCGTATTAGTTTTGATTTTGGATGGAATTGACCGAGTTTCTCTGAATCTTCTGGTTTTGAAAACCAGTCTTTATCTGCATAGAATATTAATTGAGGTACTCCTATTCCTTCCTCTTTTCCTCGTATATCATATTTATGTATAAATTCTAGGATAATTCTAGCTTGCACATAGAAATCTAGCTCATAAAATCTCTCTATTGAATAATCAAAATTTTTTATTTCTTCTGGGCTTTGTTTTTTCAAATACATCTTAAAAAAGATTTTATATATTTTGTAAGCAACCCATAAGATAGGGTAAGGTAAATAATTTACAATACTAAACCAACTGAAAGTACCATGTTTTGAAGCAGTACTCACAGCCAAAATAGCTTTAGGTTTTGGACCTTTATTTTCAATACAATATTGATATTCTATTTCTGAAACAACACAGCTCCCCCAGATAAAGTATTCGTCATCTTTTAAGTGATAATGTTTTATAATTACTGAAAGATCATCTGCATAACAACTTGGTTTATACAATCCTCGTTTTTTTGGTCCTGATGATTTACCAAATCCTCGTGGTTCAAACATCATTACATTTGATATTTTCTGAAAAGCTTGAACTAAAGGTATTCTCCTATCAATATTACTTAACCAACCAGGTATCAACAGTATAACTCTGTTCTTATATTCCTCATTAGTTGTAGGAAAAAAAGAATGTCTTAGGACTATTAGTGGTTTTTCTGAAACTGTTATATATTTCTCTTCCATCCATTTGTGTATAACATAGATAATTAATAAATTATTCTTTATAACTTACTGAAAATATGCTAACAGTAATATTATAATTTCCGTTAAAAATTATCTTTAAATTAAATTTATATATTGCAATAGTTTATTTTTAATATTATGAAAGTTAAAATCTTCACAGAAGTAACTACTTTTATCCCTGATGAGTTAGCAAAGAAATACAATATAGATTTTGTAGAGTTTTCTTTGTTAATTGACGGTAAATTTTTCAAAGAAAAATCAGAGATTAATAGAGAGGAATTTATCAACACAATGAATGAGATGGACCCTTATCCAACTTCAAGTATGGCAAATCCAAACGATTATCTAGAAGCCTTTCAGAAAGCTGTAAATGAAGG
Source organism: Candidatus Heimdallarchaeota archaeon (assembly GCA_016839985.1). Classification (GTDB taxonomy): domain Archaea; phylum Asgardarchaeota; class Heimdallarchaeia; order Heimdallarchaeales; family Heimdallarchaeaceae; genus UBA460. The sequence continues at coordinate 2,127 of JAEOTG010000205.1, forward strand.
ATATGATGAAATTCTATATATTGGTATTACCACTAATCTTTCTCAATCTCAAAATTCAGCTAAACTAGCATCCAAACAGATTAAGAAGGCAAAAGTTACTATATATGATAGCGAAATAATGGGTGCATGTCAAGGAATCATGGTTTTATCAGCTGCTCATCTTTATCAAAAAGGGAAATCAACGGATGAAGTTATTAAATATCTTGATTCAATTAAAGAAAAAATATACGGAGCGGGTATATCTGCAAGTTTTGAAGTTTTATTTAAAACTGGTAGAGTTAAAAAAGGAGCAGCTATTTCAGTTATATCCACAATTATGAGACTTAAACCTATGTTTGAACTCAATTATGAAAAAGGTATCACAAGTTTAGGAGGAGGAAGAGGATACAAAGGTGCAATCAAGATTCTGACAGAAAATTTCCTTGAGAAAACTGATGAAAACTTAGAATACATCCTCATTATGAGTGATGCAATTGGCCCTGATTTGATGAAAAAAATAGAAACAGAGGTATGCAAAATTAGAAATATTAAGGAGATATTTTATTGGCCAATTACACCAATGGCTGCACATACATTAGGGAAAGGTTGTGCTTTAGCTGTTATAGGACCATCTTGGGAAGTAGAATTATAAATTAGTTTTATGTATCAGATTTTACTTCAACCTGAACCTTGACTTAGTAAAATATTTCTTAATTCTAAAATATCATTTAGTATAAGATAAATTGCATTGTCTAAAGAACGGAAAATATCACTAATTGAAACTATTAGCTTGAGATTCTTTCTCCTTTCTGCTTCATTAAATAAAGATTTCTTAATATTCAACTCTAATTCCTCCGCTCTTTCTATTGTAACAAAGAAGTATCTAGCAGTTGGATCATTTTCTCTCAATTCATCAATATTCTTGATATGTCTAGAGGTAGTTTCAGCATCTTCACATGAGGCTAGATAAATATAGTAATCCATTTCTCTAAAGAAGTCTTTTCCTGCAATTTCCTCGAGATCAAATAATAGTGTTAAAACTATTCTCATAAAATATGTGTCAATTCTTGTTATGTATTCGTTTCTATCTAACTGATAGATGAAATCTATATTTTGATATTGAAAAAGTGCTTGAATTATAATATTATATGCAAGGGAATCTGAGGTTATAATTCCAATTTTTGTCCTTCTATTAAGTAGATTTGAAATTTGTTGTATTGTGTTAAATCTTGACGCTATATCTCTTACAATTTCCTCTATGGTTTTTGATCTGATTTGTTCATCAAGAATAACATTTTCAGTTAGTGATTCACCCAGATACAATAACATTTCTTCTGTAATCTCTTGAACATCATCAAATTGTTGTAAGAAGCTTTCAATTGTTGTATAAATTTGATTATGCCCAAATTTTACTTTTTGATCACATTCCTTGTCATAGAAAATTAATATTTGACACATGGCTGATTCTTTATTGAAAAGGAGACGGGGATCCTTAATTTTTGAATCAGGTTTTTTAAAAGAAACTATTAGTAAATGATATAATGGGAAGTGAGGTATTGGTAAAGGTCCATAGATTTCTAATTGAGGGGAGGATGCAGAAATCACTGGGCTGTAAAAATTCCCTATTCCCATAATTTCCTCACTAGGAATATCTGGAATGGGTATTGAACTTCTAAGAGTCATACCAGCATCATCTAAAACGAGTAAAGAGATGTAAGGTATGAATAAATTGGATGACATTTTAATCAGATTACTAATAGTTACTGATTTATTAAGAGTTATATGAAATAAAAATCATTTCCTTAAGGCTTATTCATTGCTTTGTAATCTGCATATACTTTTTCGAGTTCGACTCTACTCTTTCTTGGATTTCTTTCAATTATTGCTTCAAGAAAACAAAAGATTAAAAGAAGTCTACATAAGCGAATTAAATGGTAACCAATTCTTATGGATTCTATAATTACTGTATCTTCAGGAACTATAAACAAAATACTTTGTTCCCAATAAGTTGCTTCAGTAAGAAATACATTAACGGAAAGTTCCATTGAATAGGACATTGCTATAGCGATTGCAATGAGAATTAATCTTATCCATTTTAAATCTGTTCTTCTTATTACTTTTATTCCTTCTAACCATTTAACATCATGAGTTGTGACAATTAAAGTACAAGTTAAGAAAATCCAAAGAGGAGGTGATTCTGAAAGATCAATCCAAGTTGATACATAATCTTCAATGAGAATAACTGGTGAAAGTAAGCTAAGAAAAGCTATGATACATGAAATAAAACTAAGCGAAGAGGATAATCTCATTATTCATGATAGACTGGAGGAATTTATATAGTTTTGTTTTTAAATTGAAGCTTCATAAAGTCAAGACTCCGCAAATTTATATACAAGAAAGAAAAGATTTTCCTAGATGATTTCAGAACCAACTAGAAAGCATATTACCAACGCTTCGTTATTTGCTGTATTATCACAAATGATTAGTATGGCAGTTGCATTTTTCCAATCAAGTTCAGCTTCAATTTATATTAGACTGGTTTTTGAAGTAATCTTTTATTTATCTTTGATATGGCTAGGTTATGGTTTGTGGTTATTCCACAAAGATGAACGAAATAAAAAACTTCAATATACTAGCTTGTTAGTACTTGCAGGAGTAGCACTTGCTATTCCCATATTGATAATTAATTCATTAGTTGCTATTGAAATCATAGTAACTAATAACATTGGAACAATACTCTCTCAAATATCTACAATTCTTCCATCAATTGGTCTTCTTGTAGGTTTTGTGTTATTAAGAAGTATTTTGGATTCATATGTTCTTGCAAGAAGAAACATCTTCAAAGGTCAATTATCCTTGCCCATTGGATATGCAATGTCTATATTCTATGTAATTATACTAACAATAGTACCTCCTGAATCAATGGTTATTGAAGTAAATGGTGAAACACAAATAAAAAGCGAGTATGTTTTTCTTTACTATGTTGTTAGTTTTCTGGAAATGGGAATGATTGTGATGGTTGTATTAGGATTTTGGTATCTAAGAAGAGCTTTTCTAATGTTGGATAAGGTGCCAAAAGAATACTTTGAAAGAAAAAAGCAAGTGGAAGAGTATCAAGCTCAAAGATCTTATCCAGGAACATTTACAAGATTTTCTAGAAATCAAAGAACAATAGTACCTCCCTCAGCAGCGAAAAGTGAACAAGAAATTATTGATACTACTAGTAGTTCTGAGGTTTCTTCTAAGAAGAAAATGTTTTGCGTGAAGTGTGGTCTTGAACTTGAAGAAGATGCTGTTTTTTGTGCAAATTGTGGGGAAAAGAATCCATACCTAGCAAAATAGGTGATTAAAATGAATGTTTCTGAAGATGTTGCAAAGCATTTATTTTACTCAACTTGGTTTCTTATGATACTTCAAATGATTAAGGTATTAAACACAACATTTCTAGGTATTTTTGTTCCTCTTCTAGTCAATATTGTTGATGCTGCTTTTGATTGTGCACTTATTCTCTTGGCAATTGGAATCATACGTTTAGGAAAAGAAAAAGATAATATCAAAGGATGGATTGTGTCTAGTATTGCACTAATTTTTGCAGGAGGAGTGGATATAATTACTTTAATTCTTTCATACAGCTATCCTTATGAATCTTGGATTTTAGCTCCTTTCTTATACATAAGACTGGCTTTACTTATATGTTTTCTAGTTGCTTTACCTATTGCTTTTACTTACTTAAAATTCCATATAGATGATTTAGAAAAGATGAAAATAATCTCAAGAAAAGGTAGATTTTTCATTCCAGCTGGTTATTTATTGCAGATTTACCCGTATCTTATTCCCTGGATAGGAGATTATATGAATCCAAAAATCCTACCTCCTATAGTATCAAATCTAGGATTATTCTTCATACTTATTTCTGCTTTTCTAATAATTGTAGGTTTTCTAGAACTAACAGTTGTAGTTAAAATGATACTAAAAGGTTATACAGGTGATGATTTCTTTAAAGATGAAATGGTAATTTCTGATGTAGAAAATAGCAATCAACAAATAGAAGGTGATGAAAATTAACAGATTTCAATTATCAAAATTTTTCACAAGCGGAACTATGATGGTATTAGTATTTTATGTAATTTTAGCAATTTTTTCTGTTGGATTACGTAATACTAGTTTACCAGGTTTGAATGTTATACAATTACTCTTTCTTCCAATAATTATAGGAATTGCAGGAATAGGATGGGGGGCATATAATTTTACTTTTGACGAAAAAGAACCTTGGGAAAATGGAAAAAAAATTCTCTTCTTTATTTTAGCAGGAACAGTGTTTTTACTACTTGGTCAAATTGCATTAATTATAGCTGGATATGACAATGTGCAAGAAGTAGCTATTCGTCCAAGTTATTTAATTGTAGGAGATACTCTGATGATACTTTCTTGCCTAGTTTTAGCTATAGGTTTCTTTTTCTTACGCAAACAACTTCTTCAAAAGTATCTCAAAAAAATCTTCATTAAAAATCCAAATTTATTCATAGTATTTTCTTATCTCTTGCAAGCAGTTGCATACATTCTTTTCTTTACAGCATATTTCACAACTCAAGGGAATACACAAACAATATTGGATGTTTTTGGGAAACAAGCAGCAGCATATAGTCTTTTCTTTTCAGCATATTTCTTAAATCAAGTGACTACACAAATGATATTAGATGCTATTGGTATTGGAATCGCTGTAATTGCTTTAATATTTCTATTAGTAGGTTTTATCCCTGTAAACATATCTTTTAGAACATATCCACACTTAGTAGAGGATGAAACATTGCGAAAATAGGAGAGCTATTTCGTAGATGAAAGAAGAGCATATGATGTCTGGATTAGATCGTTGATTTTTCTTTCTATATGCTCAGAATTTGATAAAATTGCAAAGGAAACTTGAAAATTAGTAGCTCCTTCAGTTAGAAAGATAATTTCAGTTAGAGTGTTTGCTATTTCATTGAGTTTCTCTGTTTCATCATTCTTTAAAATCGCTAAAAATGATACAAAAATATCTGTCTCTCTTTTAGTTTTCAGGTATTCCACAGTTTTCTTCATTTTATTAACTTGATGTAAGTCTAAAGGCTCGAAAATGAAAAGAAAACCTTCTGCTTGTTCAAATAATAAAGGAGCTAATGAAACTAAATCTCTTTTATAATCGATTATAGACATTTGGCATGAAAAAACATCATTTCCAATCGTCTTTTCAAAATTGATTGGTTCATACCCACCCATGAATTGATAATTGATCTGAGCTCCTTCTTTTGAGAAATACTTATCTATAACTTTCTGAACAAGAAAGTTGTCTCCATAGACAGATATTTTTGCTCTAGGTTGTTCATCTGTTACTAGTCTAACAGGTGAAGTTTCTTTGATTACTTCATCTTTTTGTGTTTGAGCTTTTGAAAAACTATCAGGTTCAGTGTTTTGATGCCAATTAATGAATTTATCTTTAATTTCCTCTTTTGCATCCATAACTAATTCAGGTGTTATAGAAACCTTCTTCTCATAAATAGAGAGTCCATAAGCCATTGGGAGTGTTTTTATAAAATTAGATAAGGCAGTTGGATCAATATCTATTATAGATGAAAGAATATCTAAATCCCAAACATTCTTTTTTTCTATTAAAGACAATAAATGTTCAGCTAATGATGTTTCTTTGTCCATACTCATTAAACTATCTGTTTTTAATAGTTTAAAATATTTTCTTAAGTTTGCTAATTGCATTAAAGTTTTAAAGTGATACAGTCTGTAAGTTTAAACAATGGTGTAAAAATGGTTCTATTTGCAGATTTTCAATGGTGGACCTACATTGCTCTGTTTGGAGCTGGACTGGTTAGTGGTGCAGTTTCACCAACTTTTGGTATTGGTGGAGGTCTTTTGAATGTCCCTATCTTGTTACTAGGATTTTCCTTTCTTTTAGGAAGTGATCCTGGGAGTACTGCAACAGCTACCTCTCTAGGAGTAATCTTATTTACATCATTGAGTGGATCAATTTCTTACATTAGAGAGAGAAGAATTGATTTTCGAATCGCCTTGACATTCATGATTTTTGCAATTCCAGGTGCAGCATCTGGAGGTTTATTCTCAAATTGGCTTAAGGAGCAGAATTATGAAACTGATATGTTTCAAATTATATTTGCTAGTACTATGATAACTATTGCAATTTACAAAATAACGACAATCTATCTTCAACGGAGAAAAAAGAAAAGAGGTATAATTTCAGAAGATGATGAGTGCATGGAATTGGAATGTGATGAAGAACAACTAAATAAGCCTTTATGGAAACAAACTGTGTTATATCGTGATTTTGAAGATAAAAGAGGTGTAAAATTTACATACAAAGCCAAACTAATTCCAGGTATTTTCATTGCTTCCATAGGAGGTTTTATTGGGGCAACTCTTGGACTTGGTGGCGGTGTTATCTATGTACCTATTTTAACTATGGCTCTTGGTATACCAGCAGCTATTGCAACAGCTACCTCAACATTCACCATTTTATTCGCTACACCTTTTGCAGTTGGTATTAGATCTATTGATAATATAATACGTTGGGATATTGTCTTCTGTATGGCAGCAGGAACTGTCATTACAGCTAATATAGTACCTAGATTTCTACACAAAATTAAATCAGAATTTATCCTAACAGGTTTCTGGATAATCGCAATAGGTGCTGCAATTAGACTTCTAATAAAAGTTCTAACTGAAGCTCCTATCTAATCATTTAATGATAACTCTGATCCTATAACCTTTTTTCAATTCATCAGGAATTGGAATGGGCTGTCCCTGTTCATCATAAACCATTGTTACTTGGCAATTGAAGTTGTTTTCCACTACTGAACGTTCCATATCTCCTTTCATATCTATCAGAAAGAATGATTTTGATCCATGTTTATACAATTCTGGAGATTTAAATTCCATATTAGCCCATCTTTCTTCTATTATATTCAGAATTTTACTACTTGCATAACCATCACCATAAGGAGAACCAAATTCCTCAAAATTTTTTATTAAATCATCATTTGCTAATGTTTGATTTAGTAATTGAATAATCTCTTTTTCATCAATCCTTACAAGTGTGTTTATTTGTGATTCTACCGTTTCAGGTCTCTCAGTGTTTGGTCTTATTGTAATGCAAGGTTTCTTAAGAATAGAAGCTTCTTCTTGCAAACCTCCTGAATCAGTTAAAATAATTTTACATCTCTCATCTTTTAATAATCTCAGGATAGACAAATAATCAATAGAAGTATAGATATGAACATTCTTATTCTCTTGAAGTTTTTCGAAAAGATTAAACTTTTTCATTTGTTTTTCTGTTCTAGGATGCATTAGGAATACGATTGGCAGTAGATTGTAATTAGACAGAGCATTTGATATTTCTTTGAGATTTTGTTTGTTATCTACATTCGATATTCGATGAAAAGTGCAAATAATAAACTCCTCTTTAATTTCATTTAGTATTTCTTTTGCTTTGGGTGTGTATCTCTCGAAAATTTTTTCACTATAGAGTCTTATGGAATCAACGATGGTGTTGCCAGTAAAATAGATTCTTTCAGGATCTAATCCCTCATAAAGCAAATTTGTCATTGCTCGTTGAGATGGAGCAAACAAAAGTGAAGAGATACTATCTACAAGTTTTCTATTAATCTCTTCTGGCATTGTATTATCATACGAACGTAATCCTGCTTCAATATGCCCAAAAGGTATGTTATTTTGAATACTTGCTAGACAACTTGCAACTACACTATTTGTATCTCCCACAGCTAAAACAATGTTTGGTTGTATTTTTTTGAATTCATCTCCAAGTTTACTAATCATTTCTCCTAATTGAACGCTCTTATTCTCAGATTGAATGTCTAGATTAACATTTGGTGAAGGTAAATTCATAGATTCAAAAAACTGCTTTGACATTTCTTGGCTATAATGTTGCCCTGTGTGAATGATATAAATTTGAAGATTCCGAATCCTCGCTTCATTTATAATAGGAGCCATTTTTATTATTTCAGGTCTTGTTCCAACTACTAAAGCAATAGAACCCATCAATATCTTGTTACCATAAAGAAGAATATAAATCTTAGTGATTTAATATAGTTTTAACCTAAGAGATAAGATAAAAATTCTTTTCGAGTATGTCAAGCAAATATTCTATTTGTTCCTCTGAAAGTAGTTGATTAGCTTCAAAATCTTTCAGATAATCATTGATTTGTGTCAGTATAGCTTTAGCAGTTTTTTCAAGTAATTTGCTTGATATTTTTGTTTGGATGATCATGAATATCTTCTCGCTGGCATAAAATGATAAAGTAGATGTTGTCGTTTTTAATTCTTTAAACTGCTCTTCGCTTGTTGTAGCGACATAATCATGAACAAAATGAAATAATCCAGATAAGTATCCTGAAGCAGCAATGATTTTCTCTTCGAAAGAAATTCTCATACTTCTTAATGGTGAATAACCTAATAGTGGATTGCCTTCTCTATCAACAATTAGTATTGTATCTATGCCATGTGACATCGATTGACTTTGATAAACTGATACAACTGAAACTACTAGAAAAGTATAAACAACATCTACAATCTCAAAGTATTCCATATTATTCTCTACTAGTCTTCGTCTAATTGTAACAATGAATGCAAATCCTATTAGCATCAAAATTATAAATAGAGTAACGTCTCTTTTCAGTTTTAGTCTTCTTTTCTTAGAAATTTTCGCAAGTTTCAGATATCTTACATATACCCCTATAAAGAGAAAAGCACTTACTAAAATACAAAAACCATAGATGAAGCTGTAGATATCAGTATAAATTACATTATATATTGAAATTGTTAAGGTTTTGAATTCTAAGAGACTAGCTTCTAAAGGAATTAGAACAAAATATAGTACAAAAACACCTAAACTTGCAGTAACAATTCGATTTGCTCTAGAAGGTAAAATCATAGATTGTTCCAAGCATGCACCAAACAGAATTATTAATGATATAGATTGAAAAATTTGTAATAATCTGTATAATGAAGCAGTTTCATATGTATACTCAAGAGCATCGATTATTATGAA
>JAEOTG010000028.1 GCA_016839985.1 Candidatus Heimdallarchaeota archaeon
CTTTGGATTACTACCTTTTGCTACCGCTAACGATTATATTACTTATGGAGATGTTCGGTCTAGTTTTAATGCAATGATGAATGCCGGAACTACTTTAATATTCAATGCAGGATTCGATATTGAATTAGAAAGATTACCTGCAGTTCTTGATGGGAGATATAATGGAGGAAGAATTGTTCCATATTACGATGGTATGACTTACCGCTATGAAGATGCTCATGGCATTTACCAAGCAATCTACGTAACTGAATATGGTCTTGCATTTGCTCAATTTGCATTATATGCTTTCTTTGGATTAATTTTCACCTATGATACTATCAACGAAGGATGTATGGAGTATCTCTCTTGGTTTACCGTTACTGCAACTCTAAATGGCGAACCACTGGAAATGACATATACACCATATAAGAATGGTAATGGTGTTGATTCCTATGGCGATCCAATATTATGGTGGTTTAACGTTGGAACTTTATTCAAACCTGGTGAACTAGAACCAGGCACATATCACTTAATCACAGAGTACTGGATGAACCCTCTAGGAGTATTTCCTGAACCAATTGTAAATCCCATTACACCTACTGATGACATCTGGTTCACTATAGTTTAGAAAGCAAAATCACTTTTTCATTTTTTTTCTACAATAAGCAAAACAAAAATCAAATCAAAAATAAAAATTAGGAGGTTAAAAAACGTGCCAAAATTTCTAGCAATACACCCTTTCCCAGAACCAGTCCCTGTTGAAGCCGCTACTCCTATAGGTCAAGGAGTTAAAGCTTTCTGTAATGCTGATGCTTACTGGGTTAAGAGTTGGGCTATTCTTAATGAAAAAGGTCACATTAAACAAATTCTCTGTCAATGGGATGCTAAAAATATTGATGCTATAAAAGCTATCTTAGATAAGATCCCTCAATTGCCTACTGAAGGTATTTATCCCTTAGGAATTTTCCAAGCTGAAGATTTTCGAAAGTAATATGTAAACAAAGGGAATCTTCTTCTTTCACCTTTTTTATATCCACCAAGAGTTGCTTGCTATGCCTGATATAACAGATGAAAAAAAGAATCTGATTAGAGTGATAGCGGGAAAATATAGCACTATTTTATCGAAGATTCCCTTTGAGGAGGGAGTTCTAATCTATTCTAAAACTTATCAAAAACTCTACATTCAATCAGCTAGATGGAGGTTTTGTCTTCTTTGTGGAGATATAAGATATCCAGAAGATTTCAGTAAAAATAATCATAAATGTTCTCAGCTTTCTTCTTATGATTTTCCTATTCTTGTTAAAACCTCTTGGATAAAATTGAAAGATTTCTTTCTTTCACAAAAATGTATTGAAGTACTGAGAGAAGGTGAGCAGGATATTAAAGAAAAAGAGGAGTTATTATGAAGAAAAAAAAGAAAAAGAAGAAGTTACTTCTTTTTTGTTACTATTCTAATTACAAGAACCATTGCCAATACAGATACAGAACTTATAGTAATGATTTCCAAAGTCCCCAAACCTGTATTTTCTTCTACTAGAGGTCCTTCAAGCGAACCAATTGAAGGATCATAAATAACTTCATCATCAAAGTGTTCAAAACTCAGATATGTTTGTACTGATCCATCACCTAATGTAGAATATGATGCATTAACAGTTTTGTATTCATATTGATTAGAGATGTTGTATTTAGCTTGGTTTGCATAGGCAAAGAATGCTTGGTATTGTTCAGTGCCAATGATAAACTGTTCTTTGACTTGTGCATTATTCTGAACTTTAATCTCGCTACCAGTAGTATTTTGATTTTTGTTAATAACTAATCCATTTGTATCATTAAGCCTGTAGGAATTTGTTGTTGGTATAATATCAAAGCGTAAAGCTAAATTTGTGTCATTTCTTTGCCAAGGCCAGTTATTCATGACTACATCAAATTTCATTTCTGCACCACCAATGATTTCATAACCATCAATTGATTGGTCAGTTAGGTACATATGAACAACTATTTTCATTTCAAAATCAGTATAATGAGGATCATTAATACTATCAGATACATATTCGAAATGAACAGCTGAAACTTCCTTCTGTTCTTCTGTTATATCAATATATTCTACATCAAATCCACTAAAATTCCATCGTACTGATGAAAGAGAAAACACATTTGAATAAATTGGCATAGGTGGTGTTGTATCTTTCCATATACCTGTTTCATCATACTGGAATACTCCATCTTCATTATAATCCATATATTCTGTTAAAGACTTAAACATTATATTAAATGAAAAAGCGCTTTCAAAGGCAAAAGCACTTTCAGTCAGGAATTGAAATTTTGGAACACTCCCACCTGCTTTTGCAACAAATTCCAAATCATAATACTTGAAAGTTACTTGGTTGCTATTTTCTTCATAGAAGAAATCTTGGTCATCTGCATTTACTTGTGTTAAAACAAGTAACATTAAGAACATTGATCCTATTGTTAGTTTTAATATTCGTTTGTTCATTTTTATCAAGTTCTTTTCCTCATCCCTTTTTGAATAGGTTATTATTTACCAAACCAAAGCAATCTTATTTAAAAAAACAAAGTAATTCCAAAGTTGATTAACAACAAATAATAGTTGTAAAAAAAACTATAGAGAATAAAGAATATCAACCATAAATAGAAGTGTCTGCAATGGTCTCAGGATAGTCTTCATCATCTAAATCTTTTGATTTGGTGCTTTGTTTGGGTCTAGGAGATCTTGTATATCTTGTTCTGTCTTCAGTCCTTTCTCTTTGACTTAAATAGTATCTTCTTATTTCTTTGTTCATAAAAAGTTCTATTCTTCGTATCATATTCATCTCTTCACTTTCTACCAATGAAATTGCTCTTCCAGCTTTTTCCATCCTAGATGTTCGTCCAATTCTGTGGACGTATGTTTCAACGTTACCTACAGGTAAATCATAGTTGAAGATGTGAGATACTATGGGTATATCTAATCCTCTCGCAGCTACATTAGTAGCTATTAAACAATTTATTTTTCCCTTTCTGAATTCTTGCATGACTAATTCTCTTTTATGTTGAGTCATATCTCCTTGTAATGTATCAACTCTTAATGTGAATCTTTTATCTTTTATGAGTCTTTTTCTCAAATTATCAGCCCATCTTTTTGTATTCACAAAAATGATGCACGACTTAGGCTTTTCTCTAAAGAGAATATCGATGAATTTATTGTATTTATATTTGGGATTAGTTACTTCATAGTAATATTGTATACATGCAGCAACTGTAAGATCATCACGACTAACGTTTATTTCTAATAAATCCTCAGTCCAGCTATAATCATAAGCAATACTCTTTACTTCTTCAAGCATTGTTGCAGAAAATAAAAGAAGTCTTGGATAGATATCCTTCATCGCTTCAAATAGAATATAATCAACATCTGGAAGAAATCCCATATCTAGCATTCTATCTGCTTCATCCAAAACAACAAATTGTACATTCTTAAAAGAGATAACTTTTCGTTTAAATAAATCTATCAGTCTTCCTGGAGTAGCTATTATTATTTGAGCACCAGAGCGAATCGCTCTTATTTGTCTATCGATAGAAACTCCACCATAAACTTCGACTGCTTTTAAATGCCTGTACTTTACTAATTCAGTTATAACACTATAGACCTGTTTACATAATTCTCTAGTCGGAACTAAAATAACAGCTTGTACATTCCTATGAGATGGATTAAGTTCTTCAGCTATAGGAATAGCAAAAGCTAAAGTTTTACCTGTACCAGTCTTAGCTTGTGCCATTATATGTTGTTTCTCTCCCTCAAGAATTTTTGGAATTGCTTTTTCTTGTATATCAGTGGGTGTATGTATTCCCATGTCGTTTAAAGCACGCTTAATTTCGTTTTTAATTTTATAATCTTCAAATTTCATTTGTATCAGTTGTATTTTGTTTTGTATCAAAACCTTGTATTATTGTAACTAAAGTAATTATTAGCAATCAATATCCTAGTTTTTTAAAGTGTTGAAAAAAATCGAATTATGTGTTTTACTATTTTCTAATCTTCCTCAACTCTGAAATAATTTAATTCTGAAGACTTTAAAAGGCTTTGTTATTACAACAGAAACAAAAAAAAGAAAAAAAAAGAAAAAAAGATGAATAAAAAAGGATTAAGCAAAAACCCTAACGAAGTATAAAGCTGGAAGTACTGAAGCCATGCTTATAAAGGCTACATAAGCAACTAATCCTATTCCTAATTGTATGAATCTCATTAGATACACAGATCTAAGTTCAACATTTTTCCACAATTTACGTAGATTTAACCTATTCATCCTCAATCACCTCCTTGGATTTCTTGAATCTAAATTTGGACTTGATTTTTGCAATCTTATCATAACGAATTTGAATATAGTCAGGATTTGATAGATTATTTTTCTTGACTAATTCCTCCTTTAGAAATTGGAAACATTCATCCAATATTTTTGAGGAGTTTCGTTGTCTCATCAAGCTGTTCAAGTTTTTCATATGTGTTTATAATGATGACATATTATATAAATAAATCTATGATTACATATATGTCCCCTATTTGATTACATAAAATTTATTAATGATTTTAGTTTTTCTTCGGGTATTATCTAAAATATTAAAGTATAAGTGAGTTTAAACAAAGGGAAAATATAAATTAAAGAAGAGGTAAAAATTGCCCATATATGTAATAAAAACGATTACAAAAACAATCAATAAGTCATTTTTGCCAAAAGGGACATATATAAATAGTATGTCTTATATGTGATTACAAGAACAAATAGTTGTAGAGGTGAATCTTATACCTGATGTAAAGGACTCAGAAAAAACTCAAATCCGTTCTCGTGCAAGACGTTTTGCCTTGGACTTACTTGACGCGTCTTTAGGGGAAGGTTTGGAGTTATATAATGAAGTAATTGAAGATGCTGTATTGGATAATAAAACAGAAGAGTACAAAGGTGGCTTGTATAAAAGATCCGCTCGTTGGAAAATCTGTTTAAAATGTGGAATAATTGCAGACAAGGAAGAATTAAAAGAAGAGACACATAAATGTGCATCAGGTTTTGGTAAATTACCAGTGATTATTCCCACAAGCTGGATTGTACTGAAGGATTTTTTCCTTACTAATAGATATGTTCAAGCTCTACAGAAATTAGGAGTTGAACCTATTCCTGCTCGCAAAGCTCCTATACGTGTACCTATTGAAGAAGAAGCTGAAATTGTTGCGGAAGAACCCGCTGAAGTACCAGACACAGTAAATTGAGTATTAGCTACAGTTTTATTTTTTCAAACAATAATTCCTTATTTTTCTCAATAAACTTCAAACCAAATCCAGGGAGTATAGAAATAGGCCCTTCTATCCCTTTTGGAGTTCCTGTTTTTGTGTAAAGTATATTAGTATTTTTTATAGCATTAAGAACTTCATACGGAGTCTTGAATTCTTCAATAAGTGTCTTAGCTTTCTTAGGTCCCGTATCTAATAATCCCTCAACAATGAAGACTCTTCTTTCTTCAATAGACATACCTTTAGGAGCTCTTCTAGAAAGAACAGGTTTTATGTCTTCAATTTGTTCTCTGTAAGCAATCCTTTCAATAACTATTATAGTATCATCTATGTTTCTTGTTGGAATAACTGCAACTCCTAGCTTATATGCGATGTATGCAAGAGCGCCATAAATAGAAGAAAGATTCATTCCTGTATCCTCTAAAGCGATGTAATCAAGTCCTTCTAAGATAAGTACAGGATTTGGATAAGTATCAATCAGAAGTAAAAGCTGCTCAAACAATCTACCATCAATAATAGAAGAAATAAAATCAGAACCAGTTTTCCTTTCAATAGCAACATCTTCTGAAATGATGATATCAGCCACTTCAAGGTTTTTAGTCTCATAACCAATTTTATCAGATTTCTTATCAAGGCTTTTGATTAATTTTCTCTCCCTGTGATCAATTATTATTTGTAATTTAGTATTTGAGTTCATACTTTACAACTCGAAAGCTAAAATTGTAATTCAACTAACTTTCTTCTTTATCATTTTAATAATTCTTGTATATTAGTTAACTAACCACTATATTCAATTCCTAGCTTATCTGCTAGCTCAAAATTGGATGGTTCAACGAGAATTGAATCATCATCAAAGATTATTGTAGGAACTTTTGTTTTACCATCATTAAGTTCTTTCGTCTTTTCTTTTGCTTTTTCATCGAAATCAATATCAATCCATTTGTAAGGTATGTTATGATTATCTAAGAATTTCTTAGATCTTTTACAATCTCCACACCATTCTGTTCCATAAATAACTTTGATAGAGACCATTTGGTTCATGAAAAACTAGCATATATTTAAATTCTATTGTTCTTCTTGCTGCACTATTAGGGGATCGTGATCACAAAAGTTGCTACTATGAACAATATCGCAACAATGGATTTTATGATAGGACAAATTTTCATCGGAAGAATAGATGTTCTAGCTCCAGTAAATAAAGAGACAATTGCCATAATAAGAAGAATACCAGCAGAACACAGATAAACTATAGCAGGTGTCAATTCTATAAAATCACCAAAAGCAGTCACAAAAATTACAAGAATACCAATAAAGATGAAAGTTATACCTTCCGCTATCCATTCCATTGTGATTATTCTTCTATTATCTTCTGAAATCTCTCCAAACCCTTTTACAATTGATTTTGTTGGTATTATATGAGCTATACCCCAAATCGTTATTATTGAAGCACCTATATATAGTAAAAATTCAAAAGCCATATTAAAATAGCAATTACATTATTTAATAAAAATGTTCCTAGAACTGAATCTCTTCATTTAATAAAATAAAAATTCCGATTTTTGACAAAGTAAAATACTTTTAATAGAGAAAAATGCATTCATAATAGAAACTTGATATTAATCTTTCGAGGAAACTTAAATGCCACAAAATGTTATAACTGCAGAAAAATTAGAATTGATTCCTTTTGAAGAAATTCGTTTTGTTAATGGTGAGATGATAATCTCTGAATCCTATCCTAGTTATCTTATTGATGAATCTAAAATCAGTGGTGGTCATGCTGAATATTTGTTTTTTCCAAACAATGAAAATGAAATTGCAACCATCATTCAGAAGGTCAGAGAAGAAGAAAGTATGATAACAGTTTCTGCTGCTAGAACAGGAATTGTAGGTAGTGCTGTTCCTTATGGGGGAGCAGTTCTTTCATTAGAGAGGATGGATAAAGTAATAGGTTTAGGTTATGATGAGGAAATGAAAAGATGGTTCATCAGAGTACAACCTAGTATATCCTTAAATGAAATTAATGATATAGTAAAATTAAGAAAATTCGAGGATGATCAAAGCATCCCTCCAGGAAAAAATTATGTAGAAAAATTCAGAGAAGAATCTACTCAATACTATCCAGTAGATCCAACTGAAATGACTGCATCAATGGGAGGAACAATAGCTGCTAATGCTTCTGGAGCTCGTTCTTTTAAGTATGGTCCAACAAGATCGTGGATCAGACGTATAAGAGTCATCTTAGGTTCAGGTGATGTACTAGATATCAAAAGAGGAGATTATAAGGCAGTTAATAACACTTTCATTATCAAAACAAGGTATGGTAATTTAGAAGTAAAAATACCTGATTATGAAATGCCT
The DNA here is from genome assembly GCA_016839985.1 of Candidatus Heimdallarchaeota archaeon. Taxonomy (GTDB): domain Archaea; phylum Asgardarchaeota; class Heimdallarchaeia; order Heimdallarchaeales; family Heimdallarchaeaceae; genus UBA460. The sequence goes on from JAEOTG010000028.1 coordinate 7,619, forward strand.
CAAACAAAAAATGCTGCAGGTCTTTTTGCAGGAGAGAGTGTAGATCTAATTGATATATTTATTGGATCGGAGGGGATTTTTGGTGTTATTACTGAAGTAGATGCATGGCTGAAGGAATACACTTCACAAATATCTAATGTTACTTTCTTTGAAGAAGAATCTGATGCAATTGACTTTGTGATAAAACTAAGAGACAATGAAGAAGCTAAACCTGAGTTCATAGAATTTTTCGATAATAATGCTTTGGATTTGTTGAGAGAGAAACAAAAAGATGATCCAAAATTTGTAAATATGCCAATCATTTCAAAAAACACTAAAGCAGCTATTTCTTTTGATTTACCTTACTCTGAGGAAGAATTTGAGAAAAATTTTAAAATGATTGGTGAAATGCTCGAGGAATGTAATTCAAGTTTAGAAGGAACATGGAGTGGTTATGAAGAAAGAGAACTCTTTCGTTTTAAGCAGTTCAGACATGCAGTACCTGAAATTGTAAACAACACTATTGCTGAACGTAAAAAAAACTACCCATCTATCCACAAACTTGGCACAGACATGTCTGTAGAAGACGCACATATTAAAGAAATGATGAATTTCTATCACCAAACACTTGTTGAAGAAGGATTAGAATATGTGATGTGGGGACATATAGGAGATAATCATGTTCATGTTAATATTCTGCCAAGAAACATGGAAGAATTACAAAAAGGCAAGGAGATTTACAAAAAATTTGCAGAAAAAGCTGTCTCATTTGGAGGTTCTGTGTCAGCGGAACATGGTATTGGAAAAATAAAACATGAGTATCTAAAGATTATGTATGGTGAAGAAGGCATTCAACAAATGCGTGTTGTAAAAATGAGCATAGATCCCGATTGTGTCTTTAATTGTGGGAACATCTTTGGCAAAGAGGTGAAAAAATGAAGATAGTTATTCTAGTTAAACAAGTTCCTGAAGCAGATAAGGTTGCTGTTGACCCAGAAACAGGAACATTAATACGTGAAGGTGTTGCATCTATACTTAATCCTTATTGCGAATATGCTCTTGATGAAGCTGTTAGGCTTAAAGAGAGTTATTCTGAGAAAGATATAGAGGTAATTGCAATAAGTATGGGACCTCCACAAGCAAGGAGTGCTTTACTAAGATGTTTAGAGTTGGGGGCAGATAAAGCTTATCTATTATCTGACAGAAAATTTGCAGGTTCTGATGTATGGGCAACTTCTACTGCTTTAAAGGAAGGTGTTTCCAAACTTGAACCTGATTTTGACTTAATTTTGACAGGAAAACAAGCAATAGATGGTGATACAGCTCAAGTTACTGCAGAAACAGCTGAACAACTTGGTGTTCCGCAAATAACATATGGTGTAGAAGTAAAAATTTACGATAAAAGAATAGAAGTAAAGAGAGAAACGGATGAAGGATATCAAATTCTTTCAACTCGCTTGCCTGCTTTAGTAACAATGAGTAAAGGGTCTAATATACGAAGAGTCCCATCTATGAAGCAAGTTTTAGATGCTAGAAAAAAACCTCTAGATGTTATTTCTGCTGAGGATTTGGGATTAGATGAGAATAAAGTTGGATTGAAAGCTTCTCCTACACAAGTTGCGAAAGTTTTTGCTCCACCTACAAAGATTGGTGGGGACATTATCGATGGAAGCGATCCCAAATTTGCAGCTCAAAAACTTCTGGAATATTTAGTGAAGAATAAATACTTAAAGGATGTGTAAAAATGCTAGAAGTAGATATAGAAGCATGTACAGGATGCAGAGTTTGTGAAAGAGTGTGCCCTTTCGCTGCAATTGTTGTTGATCCTGAAACAAAAAAAGCTAGAGTTCTTGATAATTGTACATTATGTGGTACATGTGTAAATGCATGTAAATTTGATGCATTAAGCATTGAAAGAAAAGCAGTATCCAAAGAAGAACTATTAATGTATAAAGATGTGTTTGTTTGGGGTGAATGGGAGAGAAAGGAAGATAAAATTAAGACTAAGAATGTTGTCTTTGAACTCCTAGGGAAAGGAAGAGAACTTGCAGATAAACTTGGTGAATCTTTAGCAGTAATTCTTGCAGGAAAGGATATCGAGCATCTAACTGAAGAATTATTTTATTATGGTGCAGATAAGGTTTATTTGTGCAAGCATGAGCTTCTTGATCAATATTCAACAGATGGTTATGCAACAGTTATTTCAAGCGTTATTGCTGTGGAAAAACCTTCAATTGTTCTCTATGGAGCTACTCCAAATGGTAGGGATTTAGCACCTAGAATCGCTGGACGTCTTGCTTTGGGACTAACTGCTGACTGTACTGGTTTAGATATTGATGAATCAAGACAATTAATACAAACTAGACCAGCTTTTGGAGGTAATATTATGGCATCAATTTTTTCACCTTACACTCGTCCTCAAATGTCTTCAGTTCGACCAAATGTTTTTCCTAAACCAAAACCAGACAAAACAAAACAAGGAATCGTAGAAGAAGTTGATGTTAAATTAAGTCCAATCAATATAAGAACCAAAATCATTGAAGAAATAATCTCACAAGATGAAGGCATAAAGATAGAAGAAGCCAATATACTAGTTTCAGCAGGTCGAGGGATAGGATTAAAAGAGAATCTAAGTCTAATTTATGAGATGGCTGAAGAATTAGATGCAACAGTTTCTGGATCAAGAGCTCTAATTGATTTAGGTTGGCTTCCTCATCCACAACAAGTGGGGCAATCAGGAAAAACAGTAGCACCTAATCTATACTTTGCATTAGGAATATCAGGAGCAATTCAACACCTTGTAGGCATGACTTCTTCTGATACAATTATTGCAATTAATAAAGATCCTGATGCACCTATCTTCAAAATTGCAGATTTTGGAATAGTGGGTGATATCTTTGAAATTATCCCTGAATTTATAAAAATGTTGAGAACGAAAAAACAATCATAATTAACAAAGTTTTTTACTCTTCTTTCTTGTTCGATTTTACTGTTTTGGGGATAAATTTACAAAGATTTATATGTTGAGATAAGCTCTTGTTAAGCTAAACCATATTTTCACAATATGTAAATAGAAAAGAATAGAAAGGTGAAAAAATGATAAATTTTAGAAATAAAATAATTATTGCACTTTTTAGTGTATTATTTTTGAGTGTTGTATTTACAAGCCCTCAAATCCAAGGACAAACCTATGAATATCTCTCAACCTTAATGCCAGGAGCTACTTATGAATGGCAAGTAACAACTCTGTTAACTACAGGCTCTGTTAGTACATCATTCCTTGTTTATGGAAACGAATCTCTGGAACAAGGAGATCTTTTTTCAGTGAAGATAATTGATGATGTAAACAACGTAACTGGTGGAGATCCAAATGAATTACTTAATCCTCTAAATACCTGGGCAGAATTTTACTTGAATGGAAATTACAAAACAAATGATACAAGTGAAATTGGGATACTTGATCTTGGTTGGACAATGTTTACTTATATTGATTTCTTGCAACCTACATCCTATACAAATTCTACTGGAAACTATAGTTATATTGAGGTTTTACACGAGAACTTTGCAAATGTTAAATTTGATGAAAGAACTGATGTCAATTTCCACGGATATTATGAAAGCACAAACTTAAAATACAAACAAACTTCATCGCTAAGCTCAAAAATTTGGACAATCAAAATGCAAATGCATGAAGATTATCAAGAAGATGATTTTATTGATCCGGAAAATTGGCAAAAGGAACAAACAACTACTGATCGTACAGTTGAAATACGTTTTAATGTTGAGACAGGATTAGTTGTTTACTTGCTCTATGAGTATACTTGGCACAATATAAGGCAAGTAGAGGGTTCACTTGATGACGATATAAATTCAATTAGTCTAGTAATTGAAAGTACTGACCAACCTATAAGTGCACCATTCAATTATAGCTTTGCATTGATTGGATTACTAACAATTTGTTTTGTATTTTATGTTAAGAAAAGAAGAAAATAATTTTCTTTTTTTTTATTTTTTTACTTAAACAATTTCTTCGTCTTTCTTTCTCTCATTATTTTTCTTTGAGCTGAATAATGGTAAAAGTATTCCAGAAATTGCAATTATTACAAGACCAATCCATTCAAGTACTGTTGGACGTTCGCTGAGAAAAAGAACTGCTAGAATTGTAATCTGTACGAGCATAGTATTGTTAATCATCGAAATCTCTACAGCAGCAAGTTTTTGCATAGCATGGTTCCATAATGTAAAAGCAAAAGCAGTATTAACTATGCTCAACCATAAGATATAACCTATTGATAGTAGAGAAAGCTTTGGAATGTCCTCTATTATTAATCCTACAATTAATAAAACGATAGATCCAACTAGCATGCTTATCGATGTTACGATTAAAGGATTGAGTTCTTGTGATTTGTTTATTGAACGTCCCATAATAGCCGATAATGCATTAGCTAACACACCAACTATTACAATAATTAATGCTAAAATCACCATAGAGGAGAGATCAAGATTTATTGACCTAAAGAAATACAAGAAAGCACCTAAAAGTGCAATTATAACAAAAAAGAATTGGAGCTTAGAAGGTTTTTCTTTGATTAGAAAAATAGCGAAAATTAGAACAAGTATAGGTGTGAAGCTTAACAACATGCTTACTGTTATTGCAGGAAGGAAGAGTAGACCAAAGAATTGAGCACCTTGAGTTATGGTATAGAAGATAAGACCATACAAAACTAGTTTTAACCACCAGCGACGATTAATGGTTTTTAGAATCCTTCTTTGCTTAGAAGAAATGAGTACAACTGAAAATAATATTAGAGAAGCTGTGATATACCTTAATCCTGCAAAAGTAATTGGTGGAATTTCTTCTAAACCAAATTTAATTATCGGCCAAGATGAAGACCATAGTAGCGTAACAAAAAAGGCCTGGAAGATGGAAAATGGACGAGTTTTAATTATTTGACGAACACGATCAATGTACATCCTATTTTTCATCTCAACATACAATTAGAAACTAAAAATATTAATTTTTATCCGTCAAAAGACGTGTTAATATAAAAAACACTTGCAAATTGATTTGAGATTGAAGAAAAACCAGACCCCGGTTCTATTTTTCAGAAGATGTAAAGAAGTTAAAGTTGTTCCTTAATTCTTTTAACAATAAATGAGGATTATATATCATGCAAAGTAATTATGTAGCTAGACATAGTCTTCATAAAATCGGTGTAGGAGGTCTTTGTATTCAAGATAATAGTATTCTCTTTGTTAAACACAATTATGGTGTTAGTAAAGGTAAATGGACACTCCCTGGCGGGTACTTAGAGATTGGAGAAACTCTCACACAATCCATTGAAAGAGAGGTATTAGAAGAAACAGGAGTTAATACAAGAGCAAAGGAATTGATTGTGACCAGGTATATGGTAAACGAGAAAATAGGAAAGGGGTTGGTTTCAGATCTTTATATAGTTTTTAGTCTTGAATATATTGATGGAAAACCTAAAGCGGATATGATAGAAAATTTTGATACACAATTCATTCCTATAGCTGATTTAGATAAACATGATATTTCTGATTTAAGCAAACATATTGCTAGTATGAATTTGGATAAATCTAAATTTCACTTACTTCCTTATCAACCGAGTCATGAAATAAAAAATGAATTGAATATCAAAGAGTATCAGTTATTTGGTTAATACTCAAACTTCTAATTTTATCATCATAATCTATTCATAGCTAAGAATTTTTTGCAAAAACCCCCCTACTTCTATTTTTTTAAAAGATAAGTCTTTTATTCAAGTGTTTCATTCATTTATTCAATAATGCAAGAAGACATAGAAGCGGTTCTAGAAAGGCAAACGGTTCTGGGAAAATTCTTAGACAGAATGAATTACAGAACTTTACGTTATATATATACCTTAATGAATAATTTACTAGGTTTTATAGATCGCTTTCTTAGCTCGAATGAAGATAGCCTTTATAATTTAAGGACATCGTTGCTTTCTTCAATGTCTTTGCTTGCTAGAACATTCTACCAAAGTTCAATAGTAGATTATTTGCGTTCTGGAGGGAGAATAGAACAAGAGTTCAAAGAAGAGGTTGAAAGAGCTTTCTTAAAGGGTATGAACGAAAGAGAAGTGATTATACAAAGAATAGAGAATTTTATAGACAGATCAGTTGAACTTCTCAGATTAAAGGAAGAAATAAACAACAAATGGCAAGACATTTACTATCGAACATCCCCTGAAACTACAAATGATCAGAACATACGTCAAAATCTATCAATGGTTTTAGAAAAACAAGATGAATACAGTAAACTACACAAATCTACTTTTTCGAAATTAGAAAATTACCAAATTCAAAAAGATTTAATTGGACAAATAACAGATTTATCCTTTCAGGCGATTGATTTAGCAGACAAAGCGCAAATGACATTGCATGAATTACTTGATCTTTGTATTAATCCTTTAGTTACAATTTTTGAAGATGAAACTTCGAGTGCAGAAAAGATTCTATCCCAAATTCAGTTAGGTGACAAAAATAAGGAAAATGGATTAAGTGAAGATGAAATTGGAAAACTTTGTGATGTTCTTTCTTGGGGTTTAGATGATGTTAACAATTATGATGAGTTAACCAAATTGGGGAAAGAATTGCGAAATGAATTCGCATCCTTGATATCAGATTTTCTTGTTTACTTGGTGGACATTGATTTAGGGATCCAAGAGCTTGAATCATTCATTCTAGAATCATCAGATAAATAAGAACAACAAAAAAGAAGAGTTTTTATTGAAAACCAGCATTTTTAGTTTAATGAGCTACGATTTATTTCTAAGTAGGGATTACCTAATATTTTCATGCGCTCACTTTGTTATTGGAGAAAATTTCTTCGAACCTCTTCATGGTCATAATTATAAGATTCTTATAAACGTATATGGTGATCAAGGGAAAGACAATATGGTTATCGATTTTCGACTTATTAAGCGCATACTTGTCCCTATTGTAGATAGCTTAGATCACCACATAATAATTCCTGAGAAAAATAAATTTCTAGAACTAACAGAACAAGGAGAACAACTTATTGTGAATATTCCTCACATTGACAAAGAGTATGAATTTCCTATATCAGATATAGTTCTTCTTCCTATAGAGAATACAACCGTAGAAGAATTGAGTCATTATTTTGTTAATGTTCTTACTAATAATGATGAATTGAGAAGAGAGAATATAGATCAAGTCACTGTAACAGTTTTCGAGTATGAAGGTCAAGGCGTTACATTCGAACTCTTTCCCTGTAAAAATAATTAAACTCAAAAAGAAATTATTTCTTAGAGATTTTTTGTTCTGTATTAGCACACCAATTTATAATAGATTTTGCTATCAAGAATTTCTTCATTTTTCTTTTTTTCATTTCTTCGTTGAGTTGGTATTGTTTAGAGTATTTACCAATTACAGGGCCAAAATCAAAACCAGACAATATTATTTCTTTTGCTTTCATCAATGTTGACATGCATACTGCTCTATCTCCATCAGTAAAACCATAGAAATTATAAGATCCAGCTAGAGGTTTTGTTTGAGTTGTTAATATGAAATTATTTCTCTTTATATTGTTTATAGTATCCTTTATAGTTGAGATATTGTCTCCATGAACATGGATTAAAAGAATTGATCCTGCTTGTTGTGCTTCAAACTGATCGTTCAAATCACCATCTAAATCAGTTACAATAAAGTGAGGAATAAAACCTTGCTCTAGTAAAAAAGAAGTTGCGCCATCTGCAGAAATCAGAATTGTGTCTTTCTTACCAATTATGGAGAGATATAGTTCAAATTGCTCTTCCAATCTTTCACCAGGAGCGAAGATAAGAACTCGATTACCTCTTGATATATTGGTTCTTAATTCTTCAGAAGACACATTACTTTTCACAACCTCTAATACTTCTCTTAGAGCTAGTTCATCTTTTTCTGAGCTAATTTCTAGAAATTTACAAATACGAGGATACCAAGATTCTAGCCATATAGATAAAGAAAAGGCTTTATTTTCCAATTCTTTAAATGGAGAATTTTTAGTATCATATAACATCTTCTATTTCCTCCATTGTTAGTTCTCTTTGGCTTTGGAGTTTGGTTAACGCTGTCTCATATCTGTTTTCAATATCTCTGAATCTTATAATCCCAACAACATGCGTTCTTTTTTCTCTATCTACTACAGGCATACATTCAATTCCATTTTCAGTAAGTCTATCAAAAGCTTGGTTTAAAGTTTCATCTGGAAAAGCTATAATTACATCTTTTGTCATTACTTCATGAACATACGTTTTACCACTTGCAAAGCCAGTTTGAAAATCAATTGCACTAATTATTCCTTGGAGTTGACCATTTTTATCTTCTACTAATAAAGCACTGGTTTTATGTAAGTATAACAAAGAAAAACTCTCTTGTAGTGAAGCATCATCATTTACTGTAGGATATTCCTCTTCCATTGATTCCTTAACTGTAAGAGTCGTTAGAAGATCTGTATATTGGATTCTTCTTCTTAGAATCACTTCTTTACTTTCAATTTGACCACCATACAAGCTAAAATCCATTGATATAATGAAAGCCATAGCATTAGATAAAATGAAAGGAATTACTAAGTTTGGGAAACCTACCATTTCCAAAACTAAAATCATAGATGCGATTGGGGTTTTAGTTGTAGCAGTATGCATAGCTGACATTGATACCACAATGACTGGAACAGCAATAGGTTCAATTGAGGGAACCATTTTTGCATATAAAGCACCAAGAGATGCACCAGTAACCAACGAAGGACCCATTACACCAGCACTATTACCAAAACCTACACAAGTAGAAGTAACAAGTATTTTGCCAATTAATAAAATCAGTAAGATTCCTATTGTAATTGAACCATAATCAGCTACTAAAGAATTAATGGATAGAAAACCAGTTCCTTCTAATGAAACGCCAGTAGGTAAGGAATATTTGTCAACAAAATAAACGACTAACGTTGTTAATAGCATTCCAAAAAATGGTAAGAGAAAAGCTTTGAGGTATTTTTCTACCCATTTTGCTAGTAATTTGAATAATATAGAAAAGCCAATTCCAAAAAATCCAGCAAATATTCCAATAATTATAAAATGTAAAGAATTGATAAAAGTTAAATCCAAATTTATAGGTCCAAGATCAAAATATGCAGGTGTAGAATGCATAAGTCGGAGTAATGCATCAGAGATAAGCATAGCTATTGCACTAGCTACAAGTGCTGGAAGAAACACTGTCTCATCAAGATCTCTTTTATAAGGAACTTCTGAAGCGAATACTGTTCCTCCTAAAGGAGCTCTGAATACAGCTGCTGTACATGCAGCTGCACCAATAGTAATTGCATGCATTTCATCTTCTTTAGTCATGCCTAATTTATCACCAATAACTGAAGAAGTTGCGCTTCCCAATGTTACTGCAGGTCCTTCTCTCCCTGCAGGAGAGTTAACTCCAAGTGTTAAAACACTAGTAATAAATTTGGTTAGTATGACTCTAGGACGAATGGGTGTTGTTGTATTCTTGTGTTTTAAGACAAAAGACATTCCTGCTCCACGAACTTCTCGAAAACCAAAATAGAGAAAAAGAGAGGTTATACCACCTACAATTGGAAATCTTACATAAATTGGAATAACATCTAACCACACTTGAAGGTTTACAACTAAAGCAGTAAATAAAGACATTAGAACTCCACAAACAGCACCAATAAGAGCTGCAAAAGGAAACCATTTTCTAGTATATTTCCAATATTTAGTAAATTGAATGGAAAGCCGTTGTTTAAAGGTTAATGCTTTATCCGAGGAGGAGTTCTCTTTTTGATTCACATAATATCAATGTCTTTTGGAATTTTAACTTTATTTGTTTTAAAAAAGGAATAATGTTTTTTCAGTTTAATTAGAGTATTTTAATTATTTTAAACAAAAATTGATAAGTATTTTAACAAACAGTCAAATATAAGAAGATATTGAAGGAATTATACTAAAAGATGGAATGTTAATGAAACACAGTAGATTACTCAAAAAGAAAATATCAGTTCTGTTAAATGGTTCTCTTATAGTAGTTATGGTTTTGTTCTCATTAATAACAGTTAAATCCCAGAATTTGTATTTAGTAAAAGATGGTTTATCAGAAACTATACATCAATCCTTATTAGATGATTATGATAGAGTGATGATTTTTCCTTTTAATTACGATTATATCGTAGATCCTTATGTTGTTGATTTCGGGAAGGACAAGATTTTGGAAACTGTAATAATCGCATATTCAACATCTGGAGCAAGTCAGGTCTATCTAATCAGAAATGAGCAAGTTGCTAGTGGTTGGCCAGTTGAACTTACATGGGAGATTAATGATATTGAAATTGTTGGTGAAATTGGTTTAAATGGTGGAATTGATCCTGCTATAGTTATTCGTTGGGATAAAGCTATAGATAGTACTATAGTTAAAACTTCATTCTTTGCTATTAAGGCTGATGGCACAATTGATCCAACTTATGGCTTTCAACTTAATGGTTCATATATTGAAGACGCTATTTTTGAGGATATAGATGATAATGGAGAGAAAGAATATGTCCTAATAAGAAGCGATGAGTATGTTTTTCAGTTAAATCAAAATGGCGATAATATAACAAATTGGCCAATTCATGTTGATGAAACAATCACTTTTAATAAACCTGTAGTAACAGATATTTCTGGTGATAATGAAGCAGATATAATTGTCATCTCTGATAAAGGTCTTGTTTTTGCATGGCATCAAAATGGTACAATAATTGATGGTTTTCCTTTTCGAATGCCAATGAATGACTATAATCCAATAGAACATGGTGAGCAATTTAGAGATAAGCCGATTGTTGCAGATTTAAATGAAGATGGAAAAAAAGAACTAGCTATTGCATCAACTTTGAATTATTTATACGTAGCGACACTGGAACCTCCCAATAACCAAACATGGGAAATCGAATTACCACAAAACTCCTATTATTTTGATGGAACTGCTTATGATATTAACAATGATGGTCGCAAAGAAATAGTACATATCTTAAATGCAGGATTGCTTGCGTTTAGATTGGAAGAGGAGCTAGAACAGATCTTCTTCTATCCAGGAGGTGGAGGAATATTTAAATCTCCAGCAATAGCAGATCTCGATAGGGATAACAAAGCTGAAATTGTTGTTTCCAACTACATAAACACTTACGTTGTAAATGATGATGGAAGTTTACTTAAAGAGTTTCAGAGATTTTCCTCTACTTATGATCATATTTCTCCTCTAGTTTATGATTTTGATAATGATAAAGAAATTGAAATTATACAATTAACTTTCAAAGGAGCGCTTTACATATTTGAAACGAACGATTATGGATTTGCTCCATGGATATACAAATTAGGTTCTACAACGAACTCTGTGAATAAAGATTCGGACGGTGATGGTCTTTGGGATTTTGAAGAAGAAATTATTGGAACAAATATAAATCACAATGATACTGATGGAGACACAGCAACAGATGGATTAGAAATTAACCAATATGCCTTAGATCCATTAACACCAGATATAGACACAGATAGTGACTCTGATGGTCTTACTAATATTGATGAGGTAGAAATACATGGTACAGACCCTCTAGATCCTGACACAGATGGAGATACTATAAATGATGGAGATGAAGTTTCTGTTTATTTCACTAATCCTAATTTGCAGGATTCTGACAATGATAGTTTGCCAGACAATTATGAAATTTTGTACGGTGTTTTAGATCCTAATGATCCAACAGATGCAACAGAAGACCCTGATGAAGATAATCTTATTAACAGAGACGAAAGAAGCTGGGGGACGAATCCTGAAAATCCTGATTCGGACGGTGATGGGCTTTTAGATGGCGATGAAGCAATGAAATATTTTACTGACCCAAATACTCCGGATGCAGATACTGATCACGATGGTGATGGGCTTACAACTGTAGAAGAGGTTGACATCTACTTAACTGATCCCACTATGCCAGATTCCGATAGTGATGGTTATGATGATGGTTTAGAAGTAGCCCGAGGAACAGATCCACTTGATCCAGAGAGTTTTCCAACGAAAAGAACATCTTTCACGCATTTAAGTATAGTATCTCTTTCTTTAGTTTTCATATTAGGAATTTATCAGCTGTTGAATAGAAGAAAAAAGAAGTAGGAGTAATATTCAATGAAGTGCCCTTATTGTGGTTATACAAAGGCTAAAAACACAGGAGATAGTTTTCGTTCTTATTCGTGTCCAAGATGTGATTATCCCTTTGAAGCATCACTAGGTAATGTGATTGTTGAAAAGGCCTTGTCTATTCCTTTCTCCACTTTTATTTATACACCAGCAATATTCACAATAAACTATTTTATCGCAAAGTACTCTTTTCAAGGTGCTATTGTTGAATTTGGTCTAGCCCTCTCTTTTCATCTATTGATGAGCTCTTTAGTTCTTCTATTCATTCTATTCATTAGTACAGAACAAAAGTCTCGAATATTCTTGTTTAAAAAACAAATTGAAAAGAGTTTTTTTGCAAAGGTTAACGAATTTTCTCCTCTTATAAAAATAGCTATAATACTGATTATAATAGCTTTAATTACTCCTTTTGTTTTCCAGTAATTTATGGATAAGTGTAAAATTAAAAGCTAACAAACTTAGTATAACTAAATCTTGGAAAACAGAAAACAAGAAAAGAAAAAAGAAAAAAAGAAAGTTTTATTTATTTTATTTCCTTTTGCGGTAGAATACTAAGAAAGCTGCTGCACCTATTGCTGCAATTATACCAATTATAGGAATTGGTGTAACTTCTATAGTAATAGTATATCCAGCTGCTGCTAACCATTCTTGTGCTGCTTCAAGGTTATAGTCGTATTTAACGATGTCATTGTAGTAGTAGAATGCGTGATATGGATAAGTTACACTGTGTGCGATAACTGCTTCACCGTCTAACATGACTTCATTAATCTCATTTCTATCGATTGCGTAGTTCATTGCTTTTCGAACGGCTACACCTTTAGTATATTCTTCTTTACCTGGTTCAGTGAGATATACATAGTTATCTTCTCCACCAACGAATGGACGTTGTAGATTATAGAAGAAGAAGTCGTATGATGCAGGCATTAGAGATGATACTGTAAATCTTGGATCAGCTTGCATTTGCTTTCTCTCTGCTGGGAAGCTTGTTACACCAACAATATCTAGTTTTCCTGCTTTGAATTCTGCGAGAGCTGCAGTAGCATCAGGAATAACACGCATATTGTATTGTTGAACCATTGGAGTCTTTCCACCAACACCGTCAATTACTCCTACACCATGCCAGTATGGGCTTCTCTGTAAAACAGATACAGAATGAGGTACAAAGTAATCTAACATGTATTGACCACATCCAAATGAGGATGAGCCAAAATAGTTCCATGGAGCTGTATCTGTAATATCATGTGTTCCGTTCTGATACAATCCAGTAACTGTCCAACCACTTGTTACGGTTTCAGTGAATGTAGTATCTGTGGAATTCAAGAAGAATTCTGGAAGAATTCTCGAATAGACTATTTGTTCATAGAAAAACACATTCTGTTCAAGTTCAGTAGTTGTGTGATCACCGTCAATGAGAACATGGAAAGCAAGTGGATCAACTGGATCAACATAACAATTTGGCATCCAATACCAATTATAAGGTCTCGCACTGACTGTTGCCCAAGCACCATATGTAAAAACAAAATCTTTTGCTGTTACTTGTTGATTTGTTCCGTCACTGTATTCTCCTTGTAGTCCAACCTCTAAATCTCCTGTTGTAAGAGTACTTAATGCAGGAGATGAAGCATCTCTTCCGAGTACATTATAAGATGGATTCCAATAGACATTGTCTCTCACATAGTATTTGTAGTGGTTTGCGTCAATCATTTCCCAATCTTCAATGAGACCAGTCTTGATAGGTATACTTTCAGGATTGACTGATAATCCAGGCTCCATATAGAGATTGTATAGGTTACTACTTGATGTGTCTCGACTAAACAGTGGATTTAATACTGTCCACATGGCGTCACGACCATTCCATTCATCTACAGTTACTTGACCATCATGTAATCCATCAAAAGACATGTAAGGATTAGAAGCTATCCAGCCCCAGTCATAATCATACCCTAGTGTGTTTGACCATACGGATACGTAATTTCTACGTGTGAACAATGGGCAAATTGGAACGATCTTGTCCATGACAAGTTGCTGCCATTCATAGTATAGCTGTTGTTGTTCAGCTAAATCAGTTATTGTTGTAGCCTCTAGTTGCATATTTTCACTTTGGTTTTGGTAAGGCATAACCTTTTCTAAACCAAACAAGTTTAATGTTCCATCTTCTGAATAGGCAGATCTAAAGTCTGGAGAAATTGCTCCACCAGATATTCCTACTATTCCACAATCATAATCGTGTGCTAATGTTAAATCACCCACGAATACTGACCATTCGATTAGTTTTACTTCAAGTTCAATGCCTATGTCTCGCAGATACTGTGCTATGAATAGACCATAGTCACCTCTTACAGGATTTCCTGAGTTAGTTTTGAAAACTAAGTTCGCTATAGGTTCCTGTTGGGCATTAATTGTATTTGCGTTATAAGCGCTCATTATTGCAAAGCTAGCAATAATAAAAAGAGCTATAAATGCTTTTTTCTTCATTTAAGATCACCTTTTATATTATCTTTTTCGACGCATTAGATATAATGCGGTTACTAGCCCGAGCATTGAGACACTTATAAATATGCCGAAGGAAATTCCTGTTGCGGCTACGGGGCCTACTTGTATTCTGAATACACATGTGTCCATAGCATATGATGGTATTGCTAACCAAGCTAATGGCCAGCCATAATAGTCTGCTAAATACATTGAAAAGCCATCTGCTACTGGTCCTATTAAAACGAAGAATACAAAGTTCAAACCTTCATAAAGTGAATATTCGGTTTCTGTTTCGTCTACTTCATAGTTATTGACTACCCAGTAATATGCTGATGGTCCCATGTGTGCTGGATCCATCCAAACAATTTCTCCGGTAATTGGACTTAGTGGAAAGTCAATAATACCTGTTACTCCTTGTTCAGAATATGTACCACCTGTATCACTCATAGATGAGTTCCATATTGCTTTTACTGAAACAGTTTCTGGATCCGCTTCCGTACCAATATCCATGTTTTGATAAACATCACCGGTTTGAGCTACAGCTATTGGACGTGGAGTGCAGTTATCCCAATCATTTACTAAGTTATAACCAGTTACAGGAACGTCTAAAGCTGCTACAGCTTCTTGTTCAACTGTGACAGTGTTAAATGGTGCATAATAGGGGAACAATGTCTCAGGAATATCATCCCTTGTTTCACCAACATAGAAGAGTTTGCTATCATGTGCATATTCAAATTCCCATGCTGTGTGATTAGCATTAGAGACTAGCTCTGATGCAATTATAGTTAGATAGTGCCATCCAACTTCCAAAGGAATGTTCTTTTGTTTGTATAGATCTTGAAGTGTTCCTTCATCATCTGCTAATTCTACGTTACTTCCACCAAGGCTTATATCGTCTAGCATTACATTGTACCACCCACCAAAACGGGTTTCATTGTACAGATAGCCAACTTCAGTTAGGTTATTAGGAGCTGTATAATACCAATCAGATTGTCCATCTCCTCCATTATAAAATGCAGGTGTAGGATAAGCGTACCATGATAAAATACAAATATCATAGAAGAAAGCAAATCTTAGTAAGTCATTTTGACCAAGTACCATACTAGTATCTACGAATCTTTTATCAAATTCGACATAGACACCGCCCATATCTCTGTATGTTGAGGGTGCCCATTCAAGTCGTATATCAACCATTTTTTTTGCAGGTTCAGCGCTATTCAATGCAACAGCGCCAAACATTGATGCCACAAAAAGGAAGATTAAAATTAGTCCTTTTTTATTCATTATTTTTTCACCTTTGCTTACATTAAGTAAGCGAGTCAGATTATTGATACGTAATATAAAAACATTATGCACTGAAAATTCGATTTAAACAGTTAAAAAGTGTCTAAATTCCATAAGTCTCACATTTAAGCATAATTAAATAATTGAACATTCTGTAGATTATTTTTATCAAATTTAGTTTTTGAAATTCGTTAAACACAAGAATTCTCACTCTGTAGTAACTTCATAAAATTGAATAGATTTATTCTATCTTACTTAGCATTCTCTTAACATTTTTAATATCTTTATTGATTTCATCGACTCTATTTTCTAAACTTTCAACCAGTTTAAGTATTTCAACAATGTTCTCTGACTTACTCTCATAATCGGTTATAATGTCTTGCAAAGGTTTGGCTTTTTGGCTTGTTTGTTCAATTACTGTTTTTTCTTCTTTAGGGATATCACCCATAATAAGTCTTTTACTCATATGTTCAAATAACTCATTAATATTTTCCCCTGTCAAAGCTGAAGTTTCATAAATTTTTGCTGGAAAATTAAAGGAATCTTGGAATTCTTCAGCTATTCTTTCCATATCTTCTGCATGAACTTCTCTATCTTCTACTAAATCTATTTTATTGCCAATCAAGTATAACTCTTGAAGTGAGTTTTTTGCGTAATTAGTCGCTTCTTCTGCCCATTTTAGACTGTTCTTTAATGTTTGAGGATTTGTCACATCAAAAACTACAAGGGCACACTTACAACCATGGTAGAATGAAGATCTCATACCATGGAAGATTGTTTGTCCTGCTAAGTCCCAAATAGTTAGTAGAACTAGTTCTCCCTCAATATTCACTTTTTGAGCTGCAAAATCTGCTCCTAAGGTTTTTAAATAATCAGCTCTAAATGATTTTCCCATGTACTTTCTACGAATCGAAGTCTTTCCCACTTCAGGATCACCAATAAGAACTATTTTATAAGCTCTTTTAGGTTCAATTGACATAATTCTTTCCCTATCTTATGTTTTTGTTAATCAATTTAATTCTTTTGCCAAATACATTTAAGGAA
>JAEOTG010000206.1 GCA_016839985.1 Candidatus Heimdallarchaeota archaeon
AAGCTAATATTATCACACTGTTATTACATGATATGAAAGTTACGTATGACAGATACCCAGAGCTTGAACAATTTCTCAATACTTTCGTTGAGTTTACCGTAACTTCATTAACTGTGAAATCCATTATTCTTTTCGGAGGAATTACTTTAGATGATTTCTCAAAAAGATACAGTGAAATAGATGTAGTAGTAGTTTTAGAAAAAGGATTGTGGAAAGAAGACTTTGATACTCTAGATGAGATAATATCCAAAATAGGACAATTGAATAAGGAATTTGCACAAATTTTTACAGCTTATTTTGTCCCAATAACAATGCTTGAGAATCCAAGGATTGTGTATAATGATTTGGAAGGAATTATAGTTCGTAATTTGAATCAAATAATAATAGATCAATACCCTCTATCTCTTACTGATGATTTTGTAATTCAGAAGAAAGGAGAAGTGTTATATGGAGAAAACATACATGATAAGTTCCCTATTCCTCCATTAAATTGCTTCTGGATTCAATTCGTAGAAGATTTATCAATAATTGAAGCAATAGCAAAAGAGTATCCATTTCAACATACAGACTCCCCCAATTACAATCAAGCTACTAACTGGATTCTATACTTCTCAAGAATGTTATATTCTATCAAAAATAATGATATTTTAGGAAAATTAAAGGGAGCTTATTGGTTTTCTAATGAATACTATGGAGAACTAGGAGATTTCGTGACAGAAGTAGCCAGTTGTCGTCAGAAAAACATTTCTTTGTCAAGTTTAATAGGTGTTGTAGAAAATAGTAGAAAATTACTCCTATTCTTTTTAGAAAAAGCCTTTGAGATAAAAGGAGTGAAGATTCCTAATCTGAGTAGTTTAGTAAAATATGAAAACGATGTAGCTAATTTTAGTCGAGTCTTTATGGAGCTTAGGAATTTTGTAAATGATTAGTTAAATGTGGAAAAAATGAATGATCGGAGCAAGGTGCTTGAAACATTCATTAGTAAACTACTTACAGTTATACCAAGAACAATTTCTGTATATGAATTTACAAAAGAAGTAGCACAATATGATAAATGGCTGAGAAATAAGAAAGGTTTAGTTGTAATTATTGACGATGACGATTATTCTTTGGAAAACCTTCTTCTTATAGATCTTGTATATGATACAATTCAAGATGAATATGGTTGGAAAGAGGGAACAGCTTTTGCTTCAGCCTTTTCAAGGGGATATATACGTACAAGAAATAATCTATGGCATATCAATATTCAGAATTCACATTGCCTTTTACCAGAAGATATGATTAATTTGAAAAATACAAGAAAATTACTTCATGGAGAAGATATTATATCAAGAATAGGATTCCCTCACCAAGAAGAAGAAATTCTGAGAATCAGTCCCGGTCTTACAAGAGAAGAAGCTGTAGATATTGCTAAAAAATATCCTCAATACAAACCCTTGGTAGAACCTAAATGTTGTTTGGATAGACATGATTTTGTGATTGAACACTCAATACTTAGTCTACTGGAAGATAATTTTGTGATGTTTAAGAATTACATTAAACCAGAGAAAAATGCTCATCTATATGGAAGATACTGGGGTTCAGGCAAAACTCAAATCATTTATTCCCTTATTAAAAAATGTAAAGAATTACAAATTCCTTTCACCTACAGAACTGAATTTTGGAAAGGAAAAGATGGAAATTATCTGAAATTAGAACATAATCCTGAGAATGATCCAGATAAAGTTAGCGAATGGGTTGCCTTACACGCTCCTTCTCCTCAGTTTGTTCTATTTCTTGATGAAGTTGATATTGACATCAACCTTCTTAATGAGAATCTTAAAGTCAAGTATAAGGATTATGATCCATTGTTTTACATAATATCAGGAGCTAAGGAAATAAGTGATTTTGTTGACGAAGACTTTGATGTTTATGATATTGTAAAAGAGTACCCATTTAATGAAACACAATATAGGGAATTAATTGAGAAGTTGATGGATGATTCTAATCTTGATAAAACTGTTTTTGCGGAAGAAGTTATTGATATAATTGTAAAAAAAACACGTCTCTGGAACCACTCCTCAATTAGAAAAACTCCAACAGCAGTTATTTTAACAGCTACCTTATCTTTAATAGAATCTATTAAGAAATGTGATGAATTGGAACAACAGCACGTAATCCTTCCTGAAATTGCAGAGAAATGGGCATTCCTAGGCACTTCTCCTTGGTATCAATTGCATGAAGAATTGCATGATGTTCATGCAGAATATTTAATTTTCGACGGACAAAAATATGTTGAACAAGATGAACATTATCACCATCCGATACCTTGAAGCAAAAGATTATCTTTTTCTCTACATAAAGTAGTATTTTGAGATAACAGCATTAGTTTGTGAAAATTTTATGAACTCGCTTAATTCATCTCTTAATTTGTTCACATTTCTCTCATGATAAGTTGAAAGATAAATCATTCCAACAGCAAATGAAATACCAGAGATTAAAATAATTACAAGTATAATAAAAGCAAAAGCTCCAAGATACATGTAAATACTTGCAATTAAAGAAGGATCAAATTTTCCAGTGACTAATTGAACTATGTCAATAAAGAAACTCACTCCTGCTAAAATCGCAGTAACGCTAAAGAGTCTACTTATCATACTAGTCCTAAATCTGTCTGATAGATCAAAAACATCGTTTTCAGTTTTTATGAACCTAATACGAGAATCTCTTATGATCCAGAAGACGGGTGTTACCCAAGATATGAGTATAGGAGATATTAAGATAACAATAGAACCGGCTAGAAAACCTGT
>JAEOTG010000207.1 GCA_016839985.1 Candidatus Heimdallarchaeota archaeon
GTAAAAGTAGATCAACATTAGATGCTTTTTTGTCAAATAAAGGAATAACACCTGAAAATCACAAACTAAAATTGATACTTCTCACACATGGTGACTTTGATCATACTGGAAATGCAAAATATCTAAAAGAGAAATATAACTCAAGAATTGCTCTACATAAAGACGATATTGGTATGGTAGAAAATAGTGATATTTCATGGAATAGGAATATGAATGCTTTTATGAGAATTTTAGGGAAATTAATGACTGTTCTTTTAGGGATGCAACTGAAGAAAGAAGATCGATTTGTACCAGATATTGTGCTTGAAAATGAACAGAAACTTGATGAATATGGTTTATCTGCAGAAATCATTACCTTACCTGGTCATTCTAAAGGATCTGTGGGAGTTCTAACTGAGGATGGTTTTTTCTTTTGTGGTGATATTCTTGAGAACACAAAACAACCTGATCCTGCAAGTATGGTGGCAGATAGCGATGATATGAATCAAAGTATTGCAAAAATAGGTTCTCTGGAGTTCAAATATGCATATCCAGGTCATGGTAGACCTTTTGAAAAGAAATCATGTCAGATATTCTTTTGACCTCCACATGATGAAAGCAGCTATTTCTGCTGACTCTGTTACGTGTTGTTCTCTAGAAACAACTCCATGACCAGCTTTAGTCATTGTTCTTAGAAGTATTGGATTTTCCTTCTCTATTTTTTGGAGCTTTGCTGTCATTTTGAAAGCATGCATAGGATGAACACGTTTGTCGTTAATATTTGTCGTTAATAGAATTGAGGGGTATTTTTGGTTTTGGTCTGCTTTGTGATATGGAGAATAATCAAAGAGATATTCAAATTCCTCCTTTATTTCAGGATCACCATACTCTACCATCCAAGGTTGTGCGTTGTAAAATTTATGAAATCTTACCATATCTAGAACTGGTACTTCAATTAGAACATTGCCAAACAATTCTGGTCTTTGAACTACAGCTGCACCTGTGAGTAAACCTCCATTACTTCCTCCTTCAATGGTCAATAATTTTGTTTGAGTGTATTGGTGTTTGATAAGCCATTCTGCTGCAGCAATAAAATCATCAAAGACATTCTGTTTGTTCTCTTTCATCCCATCTATATGCCATTTTTCACCAAATTCTCCCCCTCCTCTTATGGAAGGATACGCAAGAATAAATCCTTGCCTTAACAGGAAGAGATTCCTAGGATCATAATATGGAACATTTGAGTATTTGAAACCACCATAGGCATAGAGTAAAACCAAATTACTCGCATCAAGTTCAGTATCTTTCTTCATTGTAAGAAATATCGGTATTTTAGTACCATCTTTAGATTCATACCATTTTAATTCAGTTTTGAATCCATCTGCTTCTATTTCAGGATGGAATATGATTTCTGTCTTCAAAGTTTCTATGTTGGCCTTACATACTGTATAAGGGTGAAGATGAGAAGTGAAAAGATATTGAAATTCATTTAAATCCCAAGTACCATCAAAATACAAAGTAGATCCAATCGAAGGTAATTCAACCATACCTAATTTTGAACCATCTAGATCAAAGATATACACTTGATGATATGATTCTTCTAAATATCTAACTAATATCTTTCCTCCATACAATTCAATGAAATCAATTGCATAACTGCTCTCTGGAATCAATATCTCCCAATTATCAATTTCAGGTTCTTCAAGATTTATTTTAATTACTTGACTATTTGGAGCTTTATAATTTGTTAAAGCAATGAAATGATTATCTAAGATGTTTCCTGAAAAAGTAGCTTCAATGTTTTGACAGATTGGTTCTAATTCATTTTTGTCTTTTTTGTAGAGTAAAACATCATTTTGTATCCATCCTTTATTTATGTAAATTAAGCAATTTTCTTCATCTATAGTTGATTGAATAATGGGAATTACCTTTGGATCTTTATTTTTGTAGATAAGTTTGTCTTCAGATATATCTGTTCCCAATTCATGATAGAAAACATTACGTTCAGTAAAGACTTTCTCTCCTGAAACTTCATTCTTATCTGGATAACGGGTATAATAGAAGCCTTCTTCTTCTCTCCAAGCAACATTAGCTCCTCGAGTATTTTGTATGGGTTCATCAATATATTTCCCTGTTCTAGTATCCATGATATGAAGGGACGATTCCCATTCGTCTCCACCTAATACTTTGTCATGAACAAGATAGTTGCCGTTTGAGGAAGGAAAGAAATTCCAAATAGTATCTGTGTTGTCCTCACTCCATTCATGAGGATCTACAATAACTGTTTCTTCATTGGATATTAAATCCTTCATGATTATGATAAAAAGATCATCTGTTTTTCCACTTTTGTGATAGAATTCCTTAGTTCCTCTAACTTTTCTGGTTCCTTCTCGAGAGTAATAAATGAGATCTTTTAGCTCTTGCTTATATCTTTCAACTAATTCTTTAGAAATGTGCTTATCAGTAAAATTGTTCTGGTTATTCACCCACTCTCTTACTTTTTCGCTTTCTAGCTCCTCCAACCATCTGAAGTTGTCCTCGACCTCTACATCATGGATTTTTTCAATAAGCTTCTCTTCGGATGTTTTTGGATATTCAAAAGGTTCCATAGATTGTCTTAAAACTAGTATTATATTATTTTTTCTTAAAATTCTGTTTGGAACGAAGTTTGTTTTTAAACTTGTTGGGTAATCTCTAAACAAAGCTCCTCTAGGATTTTTTGTTTCTATTAAACACTAAACTCTTTACAGTTACAGGAAAAGCTTGACCTGAATATAGTGGAGCACCAATATCTATCCAATCTCCTTCTTCTAGTTCCAATTCATCCATACAGATTAGGTTTTTCCGAAGTGATGTGTCTCGACGTAGAGCAATCCCTAGAGACCCCCCCATATCTTGGTCAAAAATCAGAATAACCATTTTATTATCTACAACAGAATTTGGTAGAGCTTCTTCAATTGCTTTAGCAAAATCAGTAAGATAGAAGTTGTTTCTATGAATTGGGTCTTTAAAGTATAAAGCAACCAAATCCTCTCCTTCTTTCATATCAAATCGCCTAAAGGCTAACTCAGTCTCCTTTTTTAGATTCTCAGAGTTGTAGTTTTCTTTTTGGATGTTAACGTTGAGAACAGGTATATTTTCAAGTGGAAACAAGATGCTTTTATCAAAATAACAAGTAGATCCAGAAACTGAAAGAGAGAATGATCCTGCCCCTATGACTGTTGCTCTAATCTTGTTTTTTGGCTCTACAATTTGTAACTTATGTTTTTTCATTAAGGTTTGGATTTCTTGGGCAAGATACACACCTATGTCATCATATTCATTTTCTGTTCCATAAATAAATTCAGCAACACCGCCAGAGAAAGAATAACCATCGATTGGAATTGAAAAATCCAAATCTTCTGTCATCATTAGATATTTTGCATTTTTACTTTTCGCGGGTCCTTTCATAACTTCAATCAAAGCTTTAGCATATTCCTTGGCAATCAACTTGACATCCTTTTCAGTGATAATATCTCCTATTTTATGGTCTAGACCTAGTTCCTTGAAGAGATACTCTGTTGGTTCATCTATTCTCCAGATTTTGAAATCTTCATCAATACCCAACAATCTTCCGCCCACATTTGTGCAAGATGTGCTTGTTACTTGCCCTTTAGATGCAATAGCTAGATTACTTGTCCCCCCTCCAACGTCTATGTTCATCACTGTAGTTCCGTCTTCCAATGTTTGATCAACAATTCCACTCCCCATAGCTCCAAGAAGAGATTCGAAATTGGGTCCCGCAGCAGCACTGACGAATTTACCAGATGTTGAAGACAATCTTCTGACGATTTCCTCTGCGTTTTGTTTCTTAGCTGTTTCTCCAGTAACTATGACTGCTCCTGTATCAACCATCTCTGTAGTAATTCCGGCTTTTTCATACTCTTCTTCAAAGAATTTAACAACTGCATCAACATCAATTGTAAAACGATCTAGAAGCGGAGTATCAATGATATTGCCCTCATAAATCAATTTACGATTAATCAGATGAAAACGATTAGACATGTTCATGAAACTTTGTTCTCTTCTAAGAGTTAAGCCTGAAAAAACAAGATGAGATGTAGAAGAACCAACGTCGATGCCTACACTTAGAACATTCAAGTATTCTCCAATATCATCATTGGATTGAGAAAGAATTTCAGGAAAGATTTCAGCTAATCTGTTTTTACTCTTCTCTATCTTCTCTCTTTCCTTCTTTGAATATCCCATTAACTCTCTTGCAGATTTAACTTTGAAAGTTGATTTGTTACTCTTTAATTCAAAGGAATTCTCTGTAATATTTACTATTCTTATCTCTAATTCTTTATCATAATGTTTAGGTAATTCGAGCTTTTCGTCTGATTTTAATAGCTGTTCCTTAAGATCTTCAGGGATATCTAAGAATTCCTCACAAACTGTACAGAAGAATTTAATCGTAGTTGTTTTGTCACTACCAGGCATCATTGGTCCATTTTCAGTAGGACGACGAATTTCGTTATTTGCCTGTCTTTGAATACCTGCTAATGTGATATCAAACATTTCTGCCATTCTATCACATAAGTTCTCAAATATTTGTCCGGGTTCCATTATTGTTTCAAGAGCTGGTCTAAATTCGGAAATTAGACTGTAATATTGTAAGAGTTCTGTTTTGTTCTCTTCTTCGTGCTGTTGAAGTAATTTTTCAAATTTCTTTTCGAACTTGTCCTTTAATTCCTCAGCTTCTTCTTTGTTGTATCTATCTAAGAATGCATGAACAATTCCTACTATAGTATATCTTTGTGTAGCAATGTCAACCTTGATGTTTGATGCATCTGCTGATTTTCCGGACATATATCAGAAAACAAACCATTTAGTATAAATACATTTTTATAGTATAATAATACAATAATGTATTATGAGTGGATCAAAGAATCGAAGAACAATGATAGAAAGAGCTAAAGCAATTTTCGATTTTATCGACTATTTAGATGAACCTTTTGCAAAATCACAACTTCAAGATATAGGGCTAAATCCTGCAACAGCTGATAAGTGGTTAGATCTTATTGTATACATTCAAAAGCAACCTCGGATTCGATTGATAAAAACAAAAAGGACCACAATAATAGAAAAACATGAGCAAAAGTATCACACAATGAGTAGAGAAATATTTATGGATACAACTAAAAGCTATGAAGAGCGATTCAATGCCTTAAGAGATTACTTTAATGCACTCGTAACTTCAGAAAGATTGAGAGACCAAGTTGAAATTCCTCCTGCCACCACATATTATTCTATTACCGAAGAGGTTAGAAAAGAGAAATTAAGGAAATTAAAGGAAAATAAAAAGAATTAGAAGGATAGGAAATTTAGAATTCTGA
>JAEOTG010000029.1 GCA_016839985.1 Candidatus Heimdallarchaeota archaeon
AATTATTTATGAACCGAGTGAAGAATACAAAGGATTTATTCTCTCTGGTGGTCCAGGAGATATTTATAGTGAAGAATCTCCCAAATTACCTAATAATTTCTTTCAAGATGTCAGTATTCCTGTTTTAGGTATTTGTTATGGTCATCAAATGATTGCTCAAGCATTTGGTGGAAAGGTAGAGAGAGGGGAAGAGAGGGAATATGGTAAGAAAATTGCAAAGATAAATATATCTTCAGAATTGTTCAAAGACCTCAATAGAGAAGAACAAGTTTGGATGTCACATTTTGACCAAGTGACTCTAGTACCTGATGGTTTTGAAAAAATTGGAGAAACAGACATCTGCTTAAATGCTGCATATCAGAATACAAACAAGAACATATTTGGTGTTCAATTCCATCCTGAAGTAATTCATACACCAAGTGGTGATAAAATTCTGGATAATTTTATCAAGATAACTGGATGTAAAAGAGAATGGAAGCTTGAAGGATGGATTGAAGAAGAAGTAGCTTATTTGAAGGAGAGTATAGGTGAAAAGAACGTTATAATGGCTGTAAGTGGAGGAGTGGATAGCACTGTTGCAGCTGTTCTATTATCGAAAGCAGGAATTAATGCTCATTATGTTTATGTTGACACCGGATTAATGAGACTTAATGAAACAAAAGAAGTGTCAAAAATCTTTCAAGATTTACAAATTAAGAATTACCATATTATTTTTTCAGAAGAAAGATTCCTATCCGCTTTGAAGAATGTAACAAATCCTGAACAAAAGAGGATTATTATTGGTAACTTGTTTATTGAAATATTTGAAGAAAAAGCGAAAGAATTAGGAAATTTCAGCTTTTTAGGTCAAGGTACTATTTACCCTGATCGAATAGAAAGTGCTCAACCAAGTAAGCTAGCGAATGTTATTAAGACTCATCACAATGTTGGAGGTTTACCAGAAAGAATGAATTTAGATTTAGTTGAACCTCTTAACGAATTATATAAGGATGAAGTAAGGAAAATCGGTAATATGTTAGGATTACCTATGAGATTCATTAAAAGACATCCTTTTCCAGGTCCAGCTTTAGCAATAAGAATACTTGGTGAAGTAACTAAAGAAAGATTAGAAATATTGCGGAAAGCTGATGCTATTGTTACAGAAATCATTGAGAAGAATGAATTATATGATCGTTTATGGCAAGTTTTTCCAGCACTTATACCAGTAAAATCTGTTGGTGTTATGGGTGATAAAAGAACATATGAATACATGTTAGCAATAAGAGCTGTTGAATCAATTGATGCAATGACTGCAGATTGGAGTAAAATCCCTTACAATGTACTAGAAGATATTTCAAATCAAATTGTAAATAGAGTTTCTGGAATAAATAGAGTACTTTATGATATCACAAGTAAACCACCAGGAACCATTGAATACGAATAATAAACTGAAATCAAGAAATAAGAATGATGCATATGAATGTGAATGTAAAAGGATTAACTGGATTATTAATTAAAAATAAAATCCTCAAATTTGGGGAATTCACACTAAAATCTGGAAAAAAATCGTGGTTTTATATTGATTTAAGACTAATTCCTTCTTTTCCTGAGACATTTAGATATGTAATAGATTGTTATACTAAACTACTTGAGGAAATAGGTCATTTTGATGCACTTGCAGGAGTAGCTGTTGGTGGAATCCCATTTTCTTCAGTTTTAGGATTTGAATTTAAAGTTCCATCGCTTATTGTAAGAACACAGTCTAAAGAACATGGATTGAGAAAATTAGTAGAAGGACATGCAAAACAAGAATCTAGAGTAATTTTAGTAGACGATTTAATAACAACAGGATCAAGTAAAATACATGGAATTATTGCTTTAAGAGAATCAAATTTCAAAGTAAATGAGATAATTGTTCTGATTGATAGAAGTCAGGGAGATCTAAAAGAGCTGAATGAATTAGAAATCAATCTCATTTCTTTTTGTACAATAGAAGAGATATTCAAAGCTGCTTTAGAATTGGATGATAGTTTAGTTTCAAACGATACAAAAAAACTCATTTCATCTAATCTTTAGCAACTTCTGTACCATACTTTAGGTTTGAGATCTCATTTAACTGGTTATTTAGTATATCGCGATATTTTTGTGCTTCGATTATTGGATTTTCTGAATAAATGATTGCTCTCCCAACGTTCACTAGAGAGTTTCTTTCAAAATGATAAAGAATTTTCTTAGCATTTCCACCTTGAGCCCCCACTCCTGGTATTAATGCAATTTTATTTTCTCCCAGTGTTTTATGAAGTTCCGATACTTCCTCAGAAGTAATATGTTCTGTTGCACCAATAACATTTCCATCTGAGTTAGCTGAATTACATAGCTCAGCAATATAGAGATAGAGTGGTTTATTCTCAATTATTGCTTGTTTTTGATATTCAGCTTCAGGATTTGACATGAGAGTTAAAACAAAAATACCTAATTCTTTTTTATGAGCGTATTGAGTTGCTTCTAGCACATTTCCAGCAAATGGAGAAAAAGTAAAAGCATCAAAGCTTTCTTCTTTAAACCAAAAAATAGCTGATATATTTGATGCCCCAATATCGCTTAATTTATGATCTACTATTGAAAGCATATTGTTCTGGTGTATATGAATATTAATTGCTCTTATTTCATCAATAGTTAAACCAATCAGATATTGTCTATTCATCTTAATTGCACTAGCATAAGGTGCAACATCTGAAACAAGATTTTTTATGAACTCAATTCTGTCTTCTGTAGGGATTATATTTTTATTTCGCTGACTTGGTATTGCTGGATCAATCCCAACACAAAGAATACTGTTCTTTACATTAGAAATGTTAAGATATTTCTTAACGAATGTAGTATTTAGTTCAGACACAAAATATGATTAGCAGAACCTTATTTAACACTTTTTTTGGTACTATTCAAAGAGTTCAGATGGGAATTCACTGTATTAATGCTAAATTATCATCTTTAATAACATATAATATATCACCCATAAGTGCCTGATTAACAAACGGAGACCATTTGGATTTTGTTTGAATATTTTCACTGCTTAAATCATAAGGTTTAGTTTTATCTATAACAATGAAGCTGTTGATAGAAATGTCTGTTTCTTCAATACCAAATAGGTTGTATGGGAAGATATGTATTGCTTCTATTGCTCTCTCCCATTCTAGTTCATCAATAGCAACCAGATTTATCAAAGATGGTAACATCTCTTGCACTCCTGGCATACCACTTAAATTCTTCTCTTCCTTTTCTTGAAGAGAATGAGGTGAATGATCAGAGCTAATCATATCAATGACTCCCGTAGCCAAAGCTTGAGTTAAATGGATTCTATCTATTGTATTACGTAAAGGGGGGTTAACTCTTTTCACATATTCGGGTAAATCTGTATTCTCATCAAAATATATGTACCTTGGACAGGTGTCAATTGTTAAATTGTTTGTTTTCACTACTTCTAGGAGTTTTAAAGAAAGAGAACTACTCAAATGAGTTATGTGGAATCTTAAGTTGCTAAATTCTTGAGCCCAGAGAGAGATTTTTTGAATTGCTTCAGCTTCTGCTTCAGGAGGTCTTTGTTTTTGATAGGTCTTTTCAGCTTTGCATTGTTCTAAAATTGAAGGATCTTCAGCATGGAAGAAAATAGGTTTTGAACTTTCAATTTTTTCCAATAATGCAAGAGAGGAAACAATACTATCTTCACTAACCATTAATTTTCCAAAAGATTCAGCCATAAAAACCTTATATGCATCGCAATGATTGTCAATCTGTTCTATTTCTTGTAAGTTATTGTTTGTTATAGCAGCTGCAATTAGTATATCAATCCATCTCTGTTTTTTTGCAAATGCTTTCTTCTGTAAAATTCTATCAACTGAATCAGTTATTGGTCGAGTATTTGGCATGTCTAGTACCTTGGTTATACCCCCATAAATGGCGGCTAGAGAGCCTGAAATCATGTTTTCTTTATATTCATACCCTGGTTCTCTGAAATGAACATGAATATCCATACCTACAGGGATGGATAAAAAACTTGAGCAATCAATTTCTTTCACATTTTTCTCAAGAAGATCTTCTGAATCTGAAACTTGAATATCTCTTAATACAAAATCTCTTTTCTCTAAATCCCAAATCTTCAGATTGGTAAATAATACCATTTTAAATCCTCTGTTTTTCTCCAGTTTCTAATCTTCGATAAACACCAAAATCGCTAATTTGTTCTAATTGCTTTGTGTTAAATACAGGACCGTCAACACAAATACGCCATCCAGTAGGATCAACTGCACAATAAGAACATATTCCGAATCCACAGCGCATATATCTATCTGCTAAACTCATCTGCATATCAATAACGTTTTCATATTTCTTTCCTGTTTCAAAGATAACCTTCATCATTCTTTCAGGTCCTGCTACATATAATACTGAAGGTGTATCAGATTCTTCTAGAAACTTCTCTAATGCCACTGTTGGAAATCCTTTATACCCAAATGAACCATCATCAGTGCATACATTGAATATTATTTGTTCTTTCTCGTGTAAATTCTGCAAATAGTCCAAATACATTAACTTACTTTTTGTCCTTGCTCCCTCAAAGATTTGAACGCTTAAGCTATCATCTCTTTCTTTCAAATTTTTTGTTAAAAATTTCAGAGGAGTCATCCCAAATCCTCCTCCAATAAGTAAGTGATTAACATTCTTGGGAGGTTGAAATGATTTTCCATAAAATCCTCTAATACCTACATAATCTCCAATTTCTTTTGCTATCATTGCTGAAGTTCCTGGGCCCATTCTTGCAATGCCTAATTCGAGTATATCATCTTCATATCCTGCTACTCCAACTGGAAATTCATCAACTCCTGGTACCCAAAGCATAACGAATTGACCAGGTTTCCCTATTTTGTTTGTTACAGGTAAATCTATGAGAAAATTGAATGTATCATCACATTCTTTTTGCTTATCTATTATTTTCCCCATTAATGGTTTTGTGTTTGCTAATGTTTGTTTCTTCATTAATGAGCACCTCCTGTAATTTCACTAATTGACTTGAACCCATTTTCCCTCATGTATTTCTTGATTTTACTAATAAAGAATTTAATCATGTTTTCAGGATATGCAACTCCTAAAGCTGTTCCTATTTGCACAGCTGAAGCACCTGCTAGAAGATACTCGATTACATCATCTCCACTCATAATACCTCCAACACCAATTAGAGGTACCCTATCTTCGAATCTTTCGTATAAATCATAGATATATCTGACACCTATTGGCTTAATGGCTGCACCTGACAATCCACCTTTCTTGAAACCAAGAATTGGTTGTTTTGTATGTATATCAATAGCCATAGCTTTCAGTGTGTTTATTGCAACTAGAGCATCGCAACCTGCATTTACTGCAGCTTCTGCAATTTCTATAACATCACTCACATTTGGTGTGAGTTTTACCCAAAGAGGAACCTTTGTTTCTGATTTTAGTTTTTTAACAATCTGAAAAACAGCAGCTGAATATGTTCCAATTTGTATTCCACCTTTCTCAGTATTTGGACAACTTAGATTTAATTCAAAAGCTAAAACAGGAAGATCTTTTAAACCATTTAGTATGTTAGAGAATTCATTTTCATTTTCTCCAAATATTGAAACAACTGAAGGAACTTGGTTTTTTACTAATATTTCGATATCCTCTCTAAAAACCTGATATCCAGGATTTGCCAATCCAACCGAATTTATTACACTTCGAATTTCTATTAAAGAAAAAAAAATTTTAAAAGTATTACCTTTTCAGCTTCTTAGGCCAATACTCTTAGTAACAACAGCTCCCACTCCACCATTATAGATACGTTGTAGTGTAGAATGTGATGTTCCCATTACTCCAGAAGCCAATATCAAAGGATTTCGAATATTTATCGAACCTATACTAGTAGCTAAGGACATGGTGAAAAAGTAAAAACAAAGTAGAAAAACTTTGCTAATTCACAATTCTTAAAAGACTAATCTTTCAAAAGATACAATCCAAAAATTCTTGAATAAACTTAACCTATAACAAATTTGATAAAGACTTAAAAAATCTCTGAATAGAATTGTAAATATTTACGTTTAGGAGACTTCTATTTGACAAAGATAGCAGTAATTTCTGATATTCATTCAAACATCTTTGCCTTAGAGGAGGTCTTAAAAGATATTCAAAAAAGGAAAAACATAGATGAGATTATTTGTCTTGGGGATGTAGTTGGATATTATCCCTATCCGAATGAGTGTATAGAGCTAATTCGTGAAAATTGTTCTACATGTATGTTAGGAAACCATGATAGTGGAGTCCTTGGAGATGAACCAGTATTTTATTTTAATCCAACGGCATATGAAATGATAGTCTGGACTAAAAAAGAGATTAAACCTTACAATTTTAAATGGCTTACTACACTTCCCAGAAAGAAAACCATTGAAAGAAAAGGAAAATCTATGTTTCTTGTCCACGGTTCTCCTTTCAATACTTTTGATTATTTTGATGCTTATTCTGATAAACAGTGGAATTCTATGCTGAAACAAGCATTTGAGAAAACCAAAACTGACTTATTGCTTGTTGGACATACACATGTACCCATAAAAACCAAGTATGAAAAAAAATTTTTCTTGAATCCAGGATCTGTAGGTCAACCTAGAAATGGTATTCCAGGAGCTTTTTATTCAATTATCAATCTAAATCCATTATCTATTTCCATGATTCACTTAAAGTATGATTTTTCACCTCTTCAGAAAAAAATGGAAAAACTTAGTTTACCAAAATCGCTAAGTGATAGACTTAATCATGGTTTATGATTATAAAAAATTTTAACTATAAGAGTAATAAGGATCTTCTTTTTCATCGATTTCCTTTAGTTCTTCTTCTAATTTATCGTTATATAAATCATGTAAGATAACTAAAGCTACACCTTTATGGATTCCAGCCTTGATTGAGAGTTTCTGATAGCTTATTCCTGGATTTTTGGGAAGGATTTTTTCTCTAACATATCCTTTGAGATTGTTATAATTTGGAATAGATCTTATACCATCCACCAAATCACTTAATTTGCCGTTAAAGCCCTCAAAATTGACATCTGCTTTCTTTTGTTGTTTTATTTTTTCAAGCAGTTTATTGTGTGATTCTTCCTCTTTTTTCTTTTCCTCTTCAGCTTTCTTTTGATTGTCATCCAGATAGTGATAAATAGTACTCATGTTATACCCCACAAAGCGAGAACTTTTGTTATTCAGTAGAAGGTGTAGAGTAAAAAAAGGTTTGGTAATACGTTCTAAATGATGTATCCTAAAATGTTCTTCTATAAGTGCAGATGTTTGTCTGACTGACAAAAAAATAACCTCACAAAATAAAATAATTATAGTGTTAACGAAATAGAACTATTCCTCTTTCAAATAAACATTTAGAGTTTTCACGATAGATTTACTAGAAAAGATTTTCATTGCTAAAAATAGATAAAAAAAAGAACTTATATGTGAATAATATATCAGCGAAAAAAAAAATTCTTATTAGATAGCCTTAAACTGGGAATTTGTTATTTTAAATCCTGCTTTCCTATGAAAAAACCATAATTAATTCACAATCAATTTAACTAGATTTATGGCATAGATAACTAGAAAAAAATAGCTTTAACTTAATGAAGTTGAAACTTTACTTAATAAAAAAACAATAAGTATGAAAAATAGTGTGAAAGAACAACCTTTGAGTTATTAAAATTATTAAATGAAAGAATAGTTACATTTATTTTTAATTCTCTATCCATTTCATTGCTTTTTTAACAGCTTTTTTCCAATTTTCTAATAGGATATTTCTCTTGTCCTCACTCATTAACGGATAAAAGTCTTTATCAATTGCAAAGTTTTTCTTGATATCTTCTTGGCTTTCCCAAAAGTTTACTGCAAGACCAGCTAAATATGCTGCACCTAAAGCAGTTGTTTCATTGATTTTAGGTTTTTGAACGATAATATTCGAGATATCTGCTTGAAATTGCATCAAAGGTAAGCATTTAGTTACTCCACCATCAACTCTTATTACTCTTATCTTTGTTTTCGAATCTTTTTCCATTGCATTGAAAACATCTACTGATTGATAACATATGGATTCTAATGCTGCTCTAATAATGTGTTCTCTTTTGGTTCCTCTTGTTAAACCTAGTATAGTCCCTCGAGCGTAAGGATCCCAAAATGGTGCGCCTAATCCAGTAAAGGCTGGCACAAAAAATACACCTAGCGTATCAGAGACATCATTCATTATATTAGTTAATTCTTCTTTATTTGAGAGTATGTTTATGCCTTTCTCTAGCCATTGAATAGCTGCACCTGTAATAAACACACTTCCTTCCAGAGCATAAGTTATGTCTTTTTCAATTTTCCAGGCAATAGTTGTAAGAAGACCATTTTCTGAACTCACAGCTGTTTTACCTGTATTGAGAAGCATAAAGTTTCCAGTTCCGTATGTATTTTTCACTTCACCTTTACCAAAACACGTTTGACCAAAGAGAGCAGCTTGCTGGTCACCAGCCGCTCCTGCAACTGGAATTGTCTCTTTAATGACATTCTTTTTCACTAATCCATAAGTTTCTTTATCACTACTTGGTCTAACTTCAGGTAAAATCTCAAGAGGTATATCTAGAATTTCAAGTAATTCACTATCCCATGATCCTTTGTGAATATTGAACAACAAAGTTCTGGATGCATTTGAATAATCTGTTATATTCTTACCTATCAGGTTCCAAATTAACCAACTATCGATTGTACCAACAGCTAAACTGCTATCTTTTAATTTATCTTGAACTTTTTGTGAATTATCAAGTAGCCATTTTATTTTTGTACCTGAGAAATATGGATCTAGGACTAGTCCTGTTTTCAGTAAAAATACTTCATTATATCCACTCTCTTGCAAATTCTTGCATATATCTGCTGTTCTTCTACATTGCCAAACAATTGCATTGTGAAGAGGTTTACCTGAATTCTTATCCCAAGCAACAACTGTCTCTCTCTGATTTGTAATTCCAATTGAACAAATATCCGAAAATTCTATTTTTGCGGAATTTACAACGTTATTAATCACTTTTTGAGTTTTCACCCAAATTTCAGTGGGATTATGTTCAACCCAACCCGGTTGAGGAAAAAATTGTTCATGTTCTATGTAGGATTTGGATATCTCATCTCCTTTCCTGTTAAAAATCATAGCTCTTGTTCAAGTTGTACCTTGGTCAATACTTAGAACAAACTTCATTATTAAACTGAAAAAATGATTATTAAAAATGTTTTAGGTTCAAAGTTCTACAAGTTTTTCTGTTTTAACTCTTTTTGAGCTAGGTATATGTTTTAAAGTTTCTTCAGGTTTTATTTTTTCCTCGTCCTTTGTTGAATAATATCGTCCTCTCCAAGAAACTGTCTTACCTCTTAATCCAGTGATTATAGCAGCCCCAATGACTATGAAGTTCAATATTTGTGTGATAGGAAAGAAAAGATAGTAATACCATTTAGTGTCACCTCTTTTTATCCAGTATAGATAAACTGCTAGTGCATAAGCAAGATAAAGACCCACGTTTACAAATACCCCAATTGTATAATCGAACCACATCCAGCTAGGTCTGAAAATAAAAGATTGTATAAGAAAATATGGTGCTAAAAGGAAGTAAATCAACCAGAAGATTACAAACATTATTCTCCAAGGTGTCAAAGTAATTAAACCACCCCAAATGCTTCTTCTAAATGCTCTGTAGAATTGAGAAAAACCTTCTGGGTACATTCTTGTCTTAACAATTTTTACTCCATCTATGAAGTTAAGTTTTAATTCCTTCTCTTTACATAATTTAGCTAAAGCCACATCTTCTACAAGTGAATTACTAACTGCTAAATGTCCTCCTAATTTAAGATATCCTTTGCGAGTAAACATCATATATTGTCCTGAAGCTAAAAATGAATCCTTGCTATAAGGATTATTTATTTCATTTCGTGGTCCTCCTGCTAGAAAACTCAGGAAATAGAGAAAGCTAGGAAGAAACTCATACCATTTATTGGCTTTTTGATATGGAAATATTGAGAATAAAACAGATTCAGAACCTAAAAGATGGGAAACTGCAATTTTTAGAGATTCTGGAGTATGTGTAGTGTCTGCATCAGTAAATAGTAGAATTTCTCCTTCTGAAGCTGCATAACCAACATGACATCCATATGATTTACCAATCCAACCAATAGGTAGATTTTCATCCACTACGACCTTAACTGGGTATTTTTTAGCAATTTCAACTGTTTTATCCTTTGACCCTCCATCAACTACAATTATTTCTTTATTTGAATATTCAATAGCAAGAAGACTCTCTAAACATTTTCTTATATTTAATTCTTCTTCCAAGGTTGGTACAATTATACTCACAGAAGGTAACTTCTTTTCATCCAATCCTATAAATTGCCAGCCATTTCTACTATACTGTAGTAAAACAAGGAAATATGCAAAACATATTATGACTAACGAAACATAGAGAGATTCAATAACAAATCCCATTAGGAAGCTCCTTTATTAGTAATGATAATATATGAGTCTATAGGTCATATAAATATTTTATGAGTGTAAAACAAAGCACTATTGATTATATTTTTTTTGAAAGATTAACAATAATTAAAATAAAAGAAATGAAAATTAAGTTGTTTGAATAGGGCCTTCAGGTGTCATGTAGACAGTATGTTCATGCTGAGAAACATAAGCATCAGAAGTATCGGACAAAACATGATATTGGTACAGAGCTCCTGCTTGGATTAGTTCTCTGATTCCCATTTTAGCTTTTGCTGTACCCATTGCTTTGTATATCCATCTTGTTGCTACAGGTAGTCTGTGATACTCCCTTTCCATCAAATATCTTACTTGTTTTGCTGCATCTGTTCTTAATGGAAAACGACCTTCTGC
>JAEOTG010000208.1 GCA_016839985.1 Candidatus Heimdallarchaeota archaeon
ATAAAACCTTGGCCTGTAAAAATCTTCTCACCTGGAGCAATGGGTTGGTATAGATTTGTACCTAAAATGGAGTGTTATCATGGAGTTGTGAGTTTTGATCACAAGCTTAAAGGTAAATTAACAATCAATGGAAAAGAAGTAGATTTCACAGAAGGTAGAGGATATATTGAAAAAGATTATGGACGAAGTTTTCCCTCGTACTATCTATGGGGACAAACAAATCACTTTGATGAACCTGGTATATCTTTGATGGTTTCTTTTGCTAAAATACCTTGGTTAGGAAGCTACTTTGATGGATTTCTGGTAGGTTTTTTGCAAAAAAATAAATTTTATAGTTTTGCAACTTATACTGGAGCAAAAATAACGAAATTAAAACTGGATGATACTAGAGTTATAATTCACGTTAAAGATAAAAAACACAGACTAGAAATTGAAGCAACTAGAACTGCAGGAGTACAACTTCCCTCACCAATTGATGGTTCTATGACAGGTAGAATTTTGGAGAGTATTACAGCTGAAATTGATGCTAAATTGATAGAATTAAACAAAAAAGGAGAAAAGATATTATTTGAGGGAATTGGTAGAAATGCAGGTCTAGACATTGGTGGAAAGGTTGAAGAGATAAAGGAAGTGAATTAAACACTTTCAGAATCTTAATCATTTCTAATGGAAAGCATTATATTCTCCAGAGGTTACTGCTGCAGTATGAAGGTATATCATATTTCAAAAAAAGATCTTATTCCCCTCAATGAGCCTTACAAATTTCTTAACGGCGATGTGTATGTTATTGAAACAGACACAGAAATGTGGATTTGGCTAGGATCAAAATCCTATGTTGATGATAAGACTGTTGGTGCTTGGATGGCTAGAGTTTTAGAACAGAAGAATCAAGACTTGAAAATAAAAACAATCTTGGAGAGAGAAGAACCCACCAAATTTAAAGAGATTATTGATTTTGAGGTTGTTGAAGGTGACACCCCAGGTTTTCTAAAGCATTTTGAAAAGCAAATTCAGAAAGATTTACGATTGCTTCAATTAAAAGAGGACGATAAAGGAGATGTTGACATCATAGATTTACCAATAGGATATCAATATTTCAAATCTGATGATGCATTTTTACTAGATGCTCAAAAGGACATTTACATCTGGATAGGAAAAGATAGTCAAATCAAAGAAAAATATGAAGCCGGTAGAATATCAAGAAAACTAGAAGCAGAAAGAAAATTCGCTCCTTTGGTTTATGTTATTGAAGAAGAAAATGAACCTGAAGGATTTCGTGATATGGTTTTCAAACTAGGTATCAAAGATGGAGTAATAGAACTCAGTACTACTGTAAGTAAAAAAGATACAAAACAAGAAAAGAAATGGTGGCAGTTCTGGAAATAATTTATCTTAACAACCTATTTCTTTCTATTACAATCTAAATGGTTTTTATTGTATAGATAGAAGATAACGCTGCAAGCCAACTCGTTTTGGGATTTGTTGGTGAAGGATTGTTTTCGAAAATGAAAGTATATTTTCCAACTTCAGACTCAATTTCGATTGTATGAATGTTTTTTGAAATTGATGGATCAGCTATCATTTCAACGGATGTTTTTTCAGGACCTAATGTGGAAAGAGCTAAGCGTGCAGCGACATTGATGCTTCTTGGAAAATATGTGGTAGCAAGTTTAGCGTTTCCTTTAAAAATGATCACAGATGAATTTTCATTTAATTTTATGTTATTTGATTTAATGTATTTGTTATTTCTAAAGACTCTATTTGGTTTTCTAGTTTGGAGTTTTGCAGACGTTATACCTATTAATTTAATTGTTTCAACACAATCAAATCCACCAATAGCTCCAGAGGGAAGAATAATGTTTTTTTTCTTTATTTCAGCCAATTTTTGGTATTTAGAAAATAAATTGGGGAGAGAAATGAATGCGCCAATACTCATAGGAACGAAATATTTACCTCTTTTCACTATTTCATCAAATACATCAGCTACTACTTGTTGAACCGCACATTCTACAACAATATCACAATCTTGGAAATCTGTTAGATGCTGCATTAGTCTGATTGATGGATATTTTTCAGCAATCTCCTTCATTTTTACTTTGTCTATATCATATACAGCTTGTATAATCAAATTTTCATTTTCTTCTTTATTTATAGCATCCAATATTGTAGTTCCTATATATCCTAGTCCAATTAATCCTATCTTTTTTGTCAATGAATCAAGCTCCTGAATATCATCTAATACTCTCGTAGTCAGCTACCCAGTCTGACACTTCATCTAATCTTTTTGTTTCATCGTCATCTAGTTTAACTTCTAGTGCACCAAAATTTTCTTCTAGTTGTTCAACACTATTTGCTCCTATTATTGGTGCAGTGATGAAATCTTTTGTCAAAATCCATGCTATTGCTAATTGTGTCATCGTGACTTCCTTTGCTACTGCAATTTCCTTCACTGTTTCATGAATTTTCCATCTTTTGTCTGTAAAATATCTCTTTTCTGCACCTTCGCTTCGAGGTGTATCTGGTTTTGGACCATCTCTAGAGTATCTATCTGTTAAGAATCCTCCTGCTAAAGGACTGTAAGGAATTACTCCTAATCCATATTTCTTAATCACGTGAAACATTTGGTGTTCTACTAGCATTCTTCTAACTATACTATAAGGGGGTTGAACTGTTTCAAATTTGACATAACCATTCTTCTCACTTTCCCAGAAGGATTCAACTAACATCCAAGGATGAATATTTGATGCACCAATATAATTTACTAATCCTTTATCCACTAGAAGGTTTAATGCATGAAGTGTTTCAGAGATTGGTGTATCATTATCAAAACTGTGTATCTGATAAAGATCAATCCAATCTGTTTGAAGTCTTTTCAAACTATTGGCACTAGCTTGATGAACATGTCTTCTTGATAAACCTCTATCATTAACATCCTCACTCATTGCTCCTCTTAATTTGGTAGCTAGGATTAAATCGTCCCTTGTTCCTCTATCGCTTAACCATTTTCCTATTATTGTTTCTGTTTTTCCTTGGTAACTATTATCTGCCCAGTAAGAGTATACATCCGCTGTGTCAAAGCAATTTATTCCTAATTCAATTGCTTTATCCATCACTTTGAAAGATTCTTCCTCCTCTATTCTCCATCCCATTTGCATTGTACCCAAAATAATTGGAGAAATTTTTATTCCTGTTGTACCTAATCTTCTGTGTTCCATAATAAGAATTAATACAAGTAAGTTAAAAGAATTGTTTTTTCTCAATTTAAAGAAGTAGATCAAAGGTTTATTATTACATCTTTAGCTTTTTTACCACTCATATATTCTATATCGATTCTTCCGATACCTACTCTAGATATTGATTTCTCGCTTATCTGTTTATCAATTACTTGTTTGGGATTGTCATCTATTTTATGAATCATATTAATCAAAGCTTGTTTTTTCTTCTCAAAATCTTCAATGAAACTAACTTTACCTTTAAACTGTGTAGTGATATATAGATGATCACAATCTCCTTGCACATAACCCTTATCTATAAGAGCTTGACCCCAAACAATATTATTTTCGTTCAGATAATCTATCTTTTTTCCTTCTTTTGCACAATGAAAAAATATGCAATTCTGATCCGGATCATAACCGTGACTCAAAGTGACTAAATAAGGAACATTGCTTTTACACATAGCTATTGTGATGTGATTTGCTTTTTTAATAACGTCTTTCATTTCATTTTGATCTTCTATAGCTTTCTCCTTTCGTCTAATACCTTTCATTTCAACCATTATTATTTTGCTTGAATTTAAAAATATCCTAAAGATAGCAAAAAAAATTATTTCAGAAATTCTAGCTTAATAGTTATCTTTATCTTTTACTAGTTAACTTGTTATTTTAGTGAGTTTAAATGTCAAATATTATTGACGAAGTTATTGAACATTCTACCTTAATAAAAGCCCCAATTGAGAAAGTTTATGATGCTATTACGACTAGTGAAGGTTTAGACTCTTGGTTTACAGATGGAGCAGAAGTAGAAAGAAAACCAGGAGGTTGGATATATTTTCGATGGACACCAGAAAGAAGCGAAATAACAGAGGGAATAATCGAGGATGAGGGACCTGTAATAGAAGTTGAGATTCCTAAGAGATTCGTTTTTCAATGGTCTCCAGACAATAAAATGTATACTACAACAGTAGAATTAATTTTTGAAGATTTTGAAATAGGAACAAGGATTACTGTTAGAGAAAAAGGTTTTCAAGAAACTACTGAAGGGAGAAAAGCTATGATGGGATGTGCAACTGGTTGGGGGGAAGCACTAACAATGCTAAAATTTTATCTAGAACATGGTATAACGTACTGATTTCATTTTTTACAATTTGAATCTTAAAACAAGAATTACTACTAGCTCCAAACTGTTGGTGGAAACACACCTTTTTCATCAGGATTTGATTCGCCTTTTGACTCTATTTTTGCTGCCATTTTTTCTTCTATTTCTGTTTTTTTCTTGTCAACAAACCATTTCTTGATTTTTCTTGTTTCAAGTTCTACAACAGATTTAGGTATCCAAATAGCTTCTTCAGTAAAACCTACAATTGGAGCTAGAAAAGCCTTCTCTGTTTCTCTTTCAGGTTCTCCTATAAAATAATCTGAATATTCTGACATATTTCCTCAAAAGAGTATAACAAAGAAACTATAAAAAGATAAAAAAAAATTTCTCTATTAATTGTGATTTAGAACAGATGCTTTCGGTTTAGAAGATGTAATAAAAGTACATAATCATTAATATGTAAAAGGAATAATTTCTCCAATATATTATAGCAGAGTCGAATAAAATTTCCATATTAGAGAGCTATGTATTCTAAAAAAAGGGAAAAGATTTTTATTTCTTGCATTATAGAGTTCAAAATCATTAAAACTTCTTATATTTTAAGAATTCAATAAACCAGAAAAAGATGATAAAATGAAACTTAAAGAAGAACAAAAAACACTGATTATGAGCTTAGGTGCTCTGTTAATCTGTTTTTTACTATTTGCTGCTTTTTTCAATGTTCAAGGCTCTAAATCTTTAATTGAGGAATTTCAGAAAGATCATACAATGAATTCCTTTGACTATATAGGGTGGCAATGGACTACAACAGAAGTAATTTCGACTGAGAGTACAGATTCAGCTGAAGATGCTACTATTAGCATAGATATTGAAGAAAATGTACATGTAGCATGGCAAGATTCAACAGATTATCCATCAAGTGGGACACGTGAAAATATTCTATATAAAAGATGGAATGCTACAACATCTTCTTGGACTACACCAGAAGTAGTTTCAACTGTAAACTCAGGAAATTCTATAGGTCCTGTAAGTGTTGCAGATGATAAGGGAAATGTGCATTTAGCATGGTATGATAAAACAGATTATTTATCAAGTGGAACAGATTTTGATATATTTTATCAAAGATGGAACCTTTCAACATTCTCATGGACAACTACAGAAGTGGTTTCAACAGAGAGTACAGAAGATTCTTATTTTCCTTCATTTGCAGTTGATGCAAATGACAATATTTACATAGCTTGGCACGATTATACTGAATATTTAAGTACTGGACATCATCCAGATATATTTTACAAAAAGTGGAATTCTTCTTTATCCTCATGGACTATTACAGAACTACTTTCAACCAATAGTCTGTTACCAGCAATTCATCCTTCTCTTGGAGTAGATCAAAAAGGCAATGTACATGTTGTTTGGGAAAATACTACTATGGATGGAGGAACAGGATTAGCCAAAAACATTGTTTATCTATTTTGGAACGCCACTTCCTCCTTGTGGGATTCAATTGAGAATATTTCACCAGAATGTATAAACTCCTCCTCTAGAAGACCTTCTCTTTGTATAGATTCAAAAGGAAACATTCACACATCATGGTCAGAAGAATATAATTACGGCAGTTCTGGTACAGATCGTGATATTCTTTACAAGTATCTAAATGCTTCAACTCATTCATGGTCTACTCTAGAAGTAGTCTCAACTGAAAGTGTCAATGATTCATTATTTTGTTATATTACAACGGATAGTGAAGATAATATCCATATAGCTTGGACGGATGAATCGAATTTTACAAGTTCAGGCATAGATTTTGACATATTCTATAAACGAAAGGAAGCTAAAAGCACTTTATGGACCAACACGGAAGTCATCTCAACAGAAAGTACTGGAGATTCTTACCGTCCTTCTATTGATGTAAACTCCTTAGGAAATGTGTATGTGGCATGGGATGATTATAGTGATTATAATGATGCTGGGAGTAATGCAGATATCTTTTACAAATTTCTATCAGAACTACCAATTATACCTGAATTATCTCTCAAAAACCTAGATTCTTCGGAACTTCTACTTCTTTCCAATTTAATTATTGGTGTCCTTATCTTCTTCATTATACCCGAGAGAATTCGCAAAAAAACTCTAA
Source organism: Candidatus Heimdallarchaeota archaeon (assembly GCA_016839985.1). GTDB lineage: Archaea > Asgardarchaeota > Heimdallarchaeia > Heimdallarchaeales > Heimdallarchaeaceae > UBA460. The sequence goes on from JAEOTG010000208.1 coordinate 6,449, forward strand.
AGAACTAGTGACTACTAGTTCTTTTTTATTACAAAAATGTAAAACAAAATTGGGGCCCAAGACGTAATAAATCAAAAAGAAGAATAAAATCTTTAACTCTCCAAGATATTAGATATTTTTTGAAAATAATCAATTATCTTTTCTAGAGGTTTAAGCCAACTATGTTCTTCAGACCATAATGAAAGAAATCTTAACCTATTCAATATTTGTTTGAAAAACACAAAATATTCCGCAGATAAAAGCTCATAAACCAGTCGTCTATCAGAGTTATACCAGCTTGTTTTATTTACTAAGCCAAAAGAGTATTTCTGGAAGAATTTATCCCTCGTTAAAGATTTTTTTAAGTAAATAGGTATTTTTTCTCCTTCTTTTGATCTTTGATATTCATCTAGAAAACATTCAAACAAATGATCTCTTATCTGTATCATATTTGTAAAGGTACGTAATAATAACCAACATGATTGGAATGAATTGAGATAAACATCCACTCTTCCTTTATTTTTCAAAGACAGCTTCCAAATTTCATATGAAGATTGAATTGAAGTTCTAGAAACCTCTTTTAA